>CAIXTG010000128.1 GCA_903922325.1 uncultured Actinomycetes bacterium | reverse complement strand
TCTAAAGTTGATAACAAATCAACCGCCACGCTTTGCGATGTAGTTGTTTTACCTGGCCCTGATGCACTTGTCCCGCCAAAATGGATTCCATATCGTGATCGCTTGCAGCCAGGCGACGTTGGCGTTGGCGATATTGTTCCTTCTTCTCTTGATGACACTCGCTTAACAACTGGCATCGCCGCACTGCCAGGCGATGAAGAATTAGATCCAGGTTTAGCTTTTGAATTAGGTTTAGGCCGCACTCGCGTTCTATCAATTGAAGGCCGCGATCAAGCAGCTAAGCGCTGGCATGATGGCGAGCGCGGGCCAAATTCACCAATGGCACAGATGGCACCAAAGCCTTGTAATTCATGTGGTTTCTTTATTCCAATTGCGGGTTCAATGCGCAGCGCTTTCGGTGCTTGCGCTAATGCAATCTCGCCTGAAGATGGCCGCGTAGTTTCGGCTGCACACGGCTGCGGAGCTCACTCCGAAGCAACTTTTTAAGGGTTTCTCAGCGAACTATTGCACTTCACGCCCCAAGTTAAGTGCGATAAACTAGCCACCTGTCCGCAACCGCGGCTAAACGATTACTAGAGTTAAAAACTCAAATTTATAAATGTTGAAGGAGACCCCAAATGCCATCAGGCCGCGTTAAATGGTTCAGCCTGGAAAAAGGTTTTGGTTTTATCGCATCCGATGAAGGCGAAGATGTTTATCTTGCGGCTTCATCACTTCCAGCTGGCGTAACAACTGTTAAGCCAGGAACCAAACTTGAGTTTGGTGTTGCCGATAGTCGTCGTGGCCCACAAGCCTTATCTGTTGTAATCATTGATGCGCCACCTTCATTAGCTGAAAACAATCGCATTAATCCTGATGATTTAGCGGCGATTATTGAAGATTCGATCAAGATGTTAGACAAAGTTGGAAATGGTTTGCGTCACGGACGTCGCCCAACTGCTGCTGAAGCAGAGCGTCTAGGTCGCGTGCTACGCGGAATTGCTGCGCAACTAGAAGCTTAAATTCCGCTGCGCTTTGCGCGACGAATTGAATAACGCACACCAGTTGCGCCAAGTGCTGCACCAAAAACACATGTCCAAATAATTTTGGTATCTGTTCCGATTACGAGCGCAACTATGCCCGCAATAAGCCACGCAATAGTTCCAATAGTCACTAGAATTACCACTGTTCGAACTTTTCGATCTAAATTTTGATCTGACATGAGAGCAGAGTAATGCGTTTTTCGGTTAAGAGCGATGGTAACTGGCGCGCTTTCCGACACCGCAATTTTCGAATTCTCTACCCAGCAAATGCCGCCTCAAATATTGGCGGCTGGGTGCAGCGCATTGCGCAAGATTGGTTAGTTCTTGAGTTAACACATAGTGGTTTCTATTTAGGTTTAGTTACGGCTCTACAGTTTGCCCCGGTCTGGTTAGTTAGTTTGCCCGGTGGCGCCTTAGCTGATCGTTTCAATAAGCGAAAAGTATTAATGGCTACCAACGCGATCGCAGGACTTACTTCACTCGCGCTTGGTTTATTAGTCGTAACAGATACCGTGGAAATTTGGCACGTATTGGTTATTGCATTCGTCCTGGGCTTGGCCGATGCCACAGATAAGCCTGTTCGCCAAAGTTTCGTATCTGAGATGGTGGGCATAGCCGATATGCCAAATGCGGTTAGTTTGAACTCAGCAAACTTCAATTTTGGAAGATTAGTTGGCCCTGCATTATCAGGCTTGCTAATCGCTGCTTTTGGAACCGGACCATCGTTTCTAATTAATGCCACAACCTATTTAATTGTTATTTATGTAATGTCGAATATCCGTGAAGCCGAACTTTTCCGCGAACCACGTACGCCGGGGCCAACCACAATCCGCGAAGGTGTTAAGTATGTGATGGCTCGCCCTGACTTATTTGTAGTTATGTCAGTGATCTTTTTTGTCACAACTTTTGGGCTTAACTTTCAATTATTCAATGCTTTAATGGCAACTAAGGTCTTTGATAAAGGTGTAACTACATTTGGCCTGATGGGTACATTTATTGCAATTGGCTCACTCAGTGCGGCACTTTTTTCACCGCGGATTGAGAAGTACAGATCTACTAAATTTGTGATTTTTGGCGCAATAACTTTTGGTTTCTCAATTTTTATAATTGCGTTTATGCCGACCTTCCATACTTACATGCTTATGTTGCCTGTTGCTGGTGCGGGAGCTTTAACGACAATGATTGCGGCAAACTCAACTGTGCAAACCAATTCTGATAGTGCAGTACGTGGTCGGGTAATGGGAATATATCAATTCGTTTTTCTTGGGGGAGCACCACTAGTAACACCACTACTTGGTCTTTTCTCTGAATCATTTGGAATTCGCCGCACAATTATCTTATGTGCCGTTATTACAATTTTGGCACCAACTGCTATTTGGTTAAAATTTAAAGATCGCTTAGCGGTGCCGGCAGATATTTCGATTGCAGCGGTATTAAAGACCGCTTAGAAGAACCATTCCCAAAATTCCAAAGAGAATTACCAAAGTAACGATTCGACGGGTTTTGTAACTCATGACTTAATTATATTCGTATCTTCATGAGAAGGAACTTTGACGATGATAGCCATGGCAATTGCAATTAATACTGGCACCATTATGTAAGCACGGCTAATTCCTAGACTATCGCCTAGAACGCCTAGCAAGAATGGTGCGCCACCAATAGCTAAGCCGGCTGCTAAAGAACTTTTACCAATCGCTAAGTCTGGCCGATTATCACTAAGACCAATTAAGCGGATTGAAGCCAAAGCGAATTGCATAGAAATACCGAGGCCCATAATTAGTAGCGAGAATAAAGAAAGTATCAAGATGTGTGAGAACCAAAAGATTGCAAAACCGATGAATTGGGCACCGATAATTATTTGTAGTTGATGGTCAAGTTTGAAGCGCTTTAGAACCGGGCCACCGAACCAACGACCAATACCCATACCGGTTCCAAGGGCCACAATGCATACTGTGCTGATTGCAGCCGTTGAACCAACTCGTTCGCGCAGCAAAGCTGCCGCCCAGAAGGTTGTAGCAAATTCGCTAGAGATACAGGCAACGAAACCGATCCAGGCCCACCAAAATTGTGGCGATAGTTTGCCGCGCTGTGGGCCATCAAGATCTGGCACATGTTCTTCAGCACCTTTTTCGCGGCCAAAGATATAGAGAATTAAAGAAAGCGGGGCCGCTAGCAATAAGCCATAGCGCCAACTAATCGCTGTGCCAGCGAGAGTTCCAACAAATAAAGTTCCGGTTACATAGCCAACCGAACCAATTGAATTTGATTGCGGAAGTGCAATTGCGGCATCTTCTTTGTAGTGATGTGAAATTCCAGTAACCATATTGTTAATTACAAATGAGGTACCAATTCCACCTAACAACGTTGCCAATAAAGTTAATTGCACAGGTGGGCAGTAAACAAACATCACGATGCCGAGTGCGAATAAACCAAGACCTAACCAAGCGGCACGACTACGACCGAATTTATGCACAACGCGAGAATTAAGCGCACCAGCAATAATTGATGCAACTCCCATTGCAGTGCCATGTAATCCAGCAACTGTTAGTGACGTGCCTTGATCTTCACGCAATAGCGGTTGAGCCGGGCCGAAACCACCGAGGTAGAAATTAACTAGCGCGATTTGTGCCGAGATTGTCCAGAAAACGCGATCGCGCTGAAACGCCATATTAGAGAGCTGCTACAACGTAATCGATACAAGCAGTCAAAGCTTTAACATCACCTGGATCAATGGCCGGGAACATGCCCACGCGTAATTGGTTTTTACCCAACTTGCGATAAGGCTCGGTATCAACAATGCCATTTGCGCGAAGGGCTGCGGCAACTGCCATCGCATCAATTGATTCATCGAAGTTAATTGTTGCGACAACTTTTGAGCGCATAGCAGGATCAGTTACAAATGGAGTTGTGTAAGAAGTTTTCTCAGCCCAGTCATAGATGTGAGCTGCTGATTCAGCGCTGCGACCAGCCGCGAAACTCAAGCCACCGTTCTCGTTCATCCAATTAATTTGATCTGCGAGCATCATCAAAGTAACCAGTGCTGGTGTGTTGTAAGTCTGATCTAAACGTGAATTCTCAATTGCGATTCCGAGGTCAAAGAAAGCAGGTACCCAACGGCCACTTGCTTTAATTTTCTCGGCGCGTGCGATTGCTGCAGGACTCATAAGTGCGATCCAGAGACCGCCATCTGATGCAAATGATTTCTGAGGAGCGAAGTAATAAGTATCAAACTCTTTTGCATCAACAGTTAAGCCACCGGCAGCACTTGTTGCATCTACTAATACCAGGGCACCATCAGTGCCGGCTGGGCGAATGATTGGCATCGAAACACCTGTGCTAGTTTCATTATGTGTTTGTGCGTAAACATCGATACCTGCTTCAGCAACGCTTGCTGCGTGTGAGCCTGGCTCAGATTTAATAACAGTTGGCTCACCAAGGAATGGCGCCTCCTTGGCAGCAGCAGCAAACTTAGATGAGAATTCACCAAAAACTAAATGTTGTGATCGTTCTTCGATTAATCCGAAGGTAGCAATATCCCAAAACGCAGTTGAACCACCGTTACCAAGTACAACTTCATAGCCTTCAGGCAGTGCAAATAGCGAAGAGAGACCTTCGCGCACATTCTTTACAACGTTCTTGACTGGCTTCTGTCGGTGCGAGGTTCCCAAAATTTTCGTGCCACTTGCAACAAGTGCATCTAGCGCGGCTGGACGAATTTTTGAAGGTCCGCAACCAAAACGACCATCAACTGGCTTAATATCTGCAGGTATTTTAATTTCGCTCACCGGCATAGCCTAAGGGTAGTAGCGGTTTAACGCCCAATTATTAGTTGTGGCATCTAACTCATAACGCAATCGATCGTGCAATCGCGAGTAGCGGCCTTGCCAAAATTCAATGTTCTTAGGCATGACGCGATAGCCACCCCAATATGGTGGCAGCGGAACTTCTGTTCCTTCGGGCCATTTTTCCGCAGCGCCTTGCCATCGTTGTTCTAATTCTTCGCGTGAAGCAAGTGGTGCTGATTGATGGCTGGCCCATGCGCCAATCTGGCTAGCCCAAGGTCGGGTCGCAAAATATTCAGCCGATTCAGATTGCGCAATTTTTTCAGCGGTTCCACTAATTGAAACTTGTCGTTCCATTGGATACCAAGGAAAGAGCAAAGTCACTTGCGGATTAATTTCCATGGCATGGCTCTTACGCGATGAATAATTAGTAAAGAAAGTAAAGCCGCCTTCAGAAACATCCTTTAATAAAACGGTGCGAGTAGAAATATCACCATCACCGCCAAGGGTTGAAAGCACCATTGCATTAGCTTCGACAATTACCGGATTAGCACGAGCTTCAGTCAACCAGCTCATGAATGCGGCAAATGGGTCGGCCGGCAAAGTCTCTAATCCGGCCTCGCCATATGAGCGGCGCATGGCTGATATTTCGGCTCGGGTTAATGAATTATCCATAGCTGTATCTAACGTCACTTTCGCCAAGTAAGCATCTTTAGCCCTCTTGGTAGAAAGCACCCCCGTCTAAGGGGCAGAATTACCCCATAAGAGTCGTTCGCAAAGCGAGCCAAACGCGGATCAGTTAGAAGGAGTTCAACATGTCTGATGATTTCAAGCCAGGTCTTGAAGGTGTAATCGCATTCGAATCAGAGATTGCTGAACCCGATAAAGAAGGTAGTGCGCTTCGCTACCGCGGTGTTGATATTGATGATCTAGTTGGTCGCGTAACTTTTGGAAACGTTTGGGGCCTTTTAGTTGATGATCTATTCAACCCAGGTCTACCAAATGCCGAGCCATTCCCACTTCCAGTGCACTCAGGTGATGTGCGCGTAGATGTTCAATCTGCAATTGCAATGTTGGCACCAGCTTGGGGATTCAAACCACTACTTGATATTTCTGATGAAGAAGCTCGCAGCAACTTAGCGCGCACCTCAGTTATGGTGCTTTCGTACTTAGCACAAGCAGCGCGCGGAATTGTTGGCCCACCTGTTCCAGAATCTGAAATTGATAAAGCACATACTGTTGTTGAGCGAATGATGATTCGTTGGCGCGGAGAGCCTGACCCACTTCACGTTCGCGCAATCGATGCTTACTTTGTATCAGCTGCAGAACACGGAATGAACGCATCAACATTTACTTCGCGCGTAATTGCATCAACCGGCGCCGATGTTTGTGCGGCTATTTCTGGCGCAATCGGTGCGATGTCTGGCCCACTTCACGGTGGCGCACCAGCACGCGTACTAACCATGATTGAAGATGTTGAAAAATCAGGTAACGCTGAAACTTATGTAAAGGGATTACTTGATCGCAAAGAGCGCTTAATGGGATTCGGTCACCGCGTTTATCGCGCCGAAGATCCACGTGCTCGCACATTGCGTCGCACCGCAAAGGAACTTAATGCTCCTCGCTACGCAGTTGCCGAAGCGCTCGAGCAAGCAGCTCTTAAAGAACTACGTGAGCGTCAACCAGATCGTGTTCTAGAAACTAACGTTGAGTTCTGGGCCGCCATCGTGCTCGACTTCGCTGAAGTTCCTGCACCACTATTTACTTCAATGTTCACTGCTGCACGTACTGCAGGTTGGTCAGCACATATTCTCGAGCAGAAGCGCACCGGACGTTTAATTCGCCCATCTGCTCGCTATGTTGGCAAAGCTGCTCGTCGCCCAGAAGATGTTGCTGGCTGGGATGACACCGTCGGAATGATTCACAGTTAATTAGTTGAAGATTGTATTTGCTGGCGACAGCATCACCGCATCTGGCAATTGGGCCGAAGCAATTAATTTTGCTGAAGTTGAAAACTTTGCCGTTCCTGGCGGTTCTACTGATGGCTTGCTAGATGCAATTCCAGAAATAGTAGGTAGTAATCCAGATCTAATTTCAATTTTAATTGGCACTAATGATTTTGGTAACCCCGAGATTAATCGCGATGGCGCAGATGTTGGTGCTCGCGTCATTGCGATTGTTAATGAATTCAAAGCGCAAGTACCAAATGCTCAGCTGCTCTTGCACACTATTTTGCCTCGCGGCGTAGAAGTAACTGGGGTTGATTTACGACCACGTGTGATCGAAGCAAATAATTTTATTAAAGCTAATTTGCCTGCCGATATTGAATTAATCGATCTCTGGCCGCTATTTGTGGCACCAGATGGATTATCCCTAGCAGATCAATATGTAATGGCTGATGAGCCAACTTTAAAGTTACATTTAAATGAGAATGGTTACCGAAAATGGATAACTGTTTTGTTACCAACTCTGCAACGCATGGTAATCGCCAAATAACTCAACTGATTCTGTTAATGTTGCCACATTATGGCTGATTATAAATTCATCGCTGGT
>CAIXTG010000127.1 GCA_903922325.1 uncultured Actinomycetes bacterium | reverse complement strand
TGGCACTCCGACCCCAGTTGGAGAACCAGGTGAGCTTTATTCACGTTCGCCGTACCTAATGAATGGCTATTTCAAAGATGACGCCGCGACCGAAGCCTGCACAACTGCCGATGGCTTCTTAACTTGCAACGACATCGTGGTTCGCGACGCCGAAGGCTATATTTCAATTGTTGATCGCAAGAAAGATCTGATCATCTCGGGTGGTACCAATGTTTATCCTCGTGAAATTGAGGAAGTTCTCGCCAAACATTCAGATATTGCTGAAGTGGCCGTAATCGGAATTAAAGATGAAACTTGGGGAGAACGCGCAATTGCGATTATTGTTTCGCGAAGTGGAACAGAAATAGCTGCCGAAGAACTCGATGCTTTCTCTCGCAAATCACTTGCCGGTTACAAGATTCCAGGTGAATTCCATTTCCTAAAAGTGCTGCCAAGGAATGCTTCTGGCAAGGTTTTAAAGACAGAATTACGAGTTCAGTTCTCAAGTTAATTTGTTTAATTCGTAACCGTTTTTCTATTGCTAACTCTGTTACTCATCGCTAATCTCAACTCTGTAACTGGAACTACTTTCCGCCCCGTGGAACTTAGTAAAGGTGACAAAACTATTTCTATCTTCAGAAGGAGATGTAAATGCGTCCACACGTAGAGCTCATTGATCAGGCAGATTATGTCTGGCATGGTGCTGAATTAATTAAGGGCAATGGTCGTGCAAGTGAGCGACGCATGAGTGTTGATGAAGAAGATGGTTCTTCTTCTCTTCGCGTTGATTTCCATACTGATTGGAATCGCGGGCCTGGTATTCATCACGCAAACACTGAGTACTACGTTCTCGATGGCGAAATGCGCATTGGTGGACAAACAATTGGCAAAGGTGGCTATGTTCAAGCACCACGCGGTGTTCCAATGGATTCAATCTTCTTCAAAGAGGGAACTCAAATTTTGCATTACCGCGAATATGGCGATGCTGGTTTTGATGAAGTAGATAGCGTAAATGCACCTCGCTGGAAAGATGCGGCATACGGTGACATCACAATTGAAGATACTGAAGCTCGTCAATGGGATGAAGTTCCGAACCCAGGTCCAATGCCCGGGCTACTAATTAAGTATTTAAAAGTAGATCCAATTACTGGTTTCTACACCCGCCTTGTTCACGCTCGCGAAGGTTGGACTGATCACCGCCTTGCACACCACCCATGTTATGAAGAGGCATATACCGTTTCTGGAAATATGTCATACAACTTCGGTGATCTAACAAAGGGCACTTACTTCTTCCGCCCAGCTCGCGTAAAGCACGGTCACTTCGTTTCACTTGAAGGTGGCGCAACTTGGTTGCTGCGTTCCGATGGCGAACTTTCAAACTGGTATAGCCAGAATGAATTCGTACGTTGGGGCGCCGATGCCGTTAACTACGGCCCAGGCGGATCTCGCATGAAATGGTCGCAATCAACTCATGATCTTGGCACAGTGCCTACATGGCGCACAGAGCATGATTTAACGAACTTGAAGGCTTCGGTTGAATACCAACGTTCAATGAACCAACCAGATGTTGATTACGTTCAACACGGAACCGGCCCAGACAAGTCACTTGTTGCGCTCGGTCTTACAGATGAGCACGGTCATTCACACGATGGCGATCATGGCCATTCACATGAAGCTTGGCCAGATCCAAAGACGCTAGAGCATGCAGATGAGCGCACCGACGAAGGTGCGTACAACTGGGGCTATGGCCGTAAGTGGGAACCAGGCATGCCGATTCCAGCTCCGATAATTTCATCGCTTCCAGTGCGCTCGCGTTCACGCGGCCGCTGGGATGGCGATGGTATGTAAATGGGAATCACACTGCTTGAAGTTTTTCTCTTTATCCATGTAGTTCTATTTGTTTATTGGTTAGGCGCTGACCTTGGCGTCTACTACACATCTCGCTTTGTGGTCGACCGCAAACTCTCAACTGAAACACGTGCGATCACTGGCAAGATTATGGAGTTCGTAGATTTAAGTCCGCGCATCTGCTTAGTGCTCTTCTTGCCGAGTGGAATTTCGTTGATTTCGCTCTATGACAAATCGCCAACTTTTGTAATGGATAATCGATATCTAATCATTATTGGATCTTGGTTGGCAGGGCTAGTTTGGCTTTACTTGGTAATTCGCAATTACCATTCACATGGAGACCCAAAAGCAGCCATCATTAAAAAGACTGATCTAGCTATTCGCTATCTAATTGTCGCTTCTATCTTTGTCGGCGGTATCTATACCTTGGCAGTTGATGAACCTTTTGGCGTTACAACTAATCC
>CAIXTG010000126.1 GCA_903922325.1 uncultured Actinomycetes bacterium | reverse complement strand
GTTTTAGCATCGATTGTTTTCAATACGACGGATCAATACACCGTTGCCGTTGGACTTAACTTGTTGCTCGCTGACCCATGGTCAAAGAACTGGGCGATGTTCGCAGCTGGTGCGGTTATGTCATCACTACCAATTGTGATTCTCTTCGTGTCGCTGCAGAAGTACATCACCAATGGTCTAACTGGCGGCGCAGTAAAGGGTTAAGCCTGTAACCAGACTGTTGTTTCACCCGGCACTTGGCTACCAACTAATGGTTGGCTGCTAAGTAAAACTTTGCCTTTCGGAAGTTTTACTGGTGATTTTCCAAAGTTAGTAAATGATTGCCAACCATTTGGTCGCGCAAAGTGCAAAACGCAGCGATTCCAATTGAATATGAAGTTAATCTCTTCGGCACATTGCAACCCTCGGCGCATAGCAATTGCTGTGCGGTAAAGATTAAGCACTGAATTAGCATCAGCTTCATTTGCTTCAACTGAATATTTCCCAAAATCAGCTGGCATTGGTAAGTGTGAGCCGCCGGGGCCAAAACCAAATGAGGATCCTGTAGTAGTCCAAGGCAATGGAATACGGCAGCCATCGCGACTGCGAGCTTTGCCTGGGTTTCTAAACCATTGTGGGTCTTGCATTGCTTCGCGAGGAGTATCGGCTACTTCAAATAGGCCGATTTCTTCACCTTGATAAAGATAGGTGGAGCCAGGCAGCGCCAGAATTAACATGGTTGAAGCGCGAGCACGATCAATGCCTTGCTTGGCATCAAGCGGGGCTGATTTTCCCTCTGAGATATACCACTTAACTAAATCTGTTTTATCTGGCAATCCGTAACGAGTTGGGTGACGCACAACGTCATGATTAGAAAGTACCCAAGTATTTGAAGAGCCAGATTTATCGGCACGCTTCATGCTGTTACTAATTAAATGCTTAAAACGCTTGGTATTCCAATCAGCATGCAATAAATCAAAGTTAAATGCTTGACCTAGTGTTTCTTCACTTGCATAGGCACCAAGTCGATGTGCTGGTGCACTTGCTTCAGCAACTGCCACACGAGGTGGGTCATATTCATTAAATACTTTGCGCCACTCGCGATAAATCTCGTGCACTTCATCGCGATCAAAGAGTGGATCACTACCGTCGGGCTTAGTTGGATCAATATCCATTGTGTTGCGGGCGGGTAAGCCATCAGAGAAATCTTTTGTCAGCGCATGAGCCACATCGATGCGGAAACCATCGACGCCGCGATCTGACCAGAAGCGCAAAGTTTTAATAAAGTCATCGCGAACTTCTTGGTTATCCCAATTGAAATCTGGTTGTTCTGGTGCGAATAAGTGCAGATACCACTGCCCTGGTGTGCCATCTGGTTCAGTAACGCGAGTCCAACCCGTTGGGCCGAAGTGGCTAACTAATTCAGAAGGGCGGATATCGCCGTTCTCGCCTAAACCATCGTGGAAGATATAGCGATCGCGTTCTGGCGAACCGCGGCCAGCTTTTAGTGCAGCCTGGAACCACTCATGCTGATCTGATGAGTGGTTTGGAACGATATCTACAAATACTCGAATTCCAACTTTATGTAGCTCTTCAATTAATTTATCGAACTCTTGCAAAGTTCCAATGCGTGGGTCAACATTGCGGTAATCAGCAACGTCATAACCGCCATCGGCTAGCTCAGATGGATAAAACGGGCTGAGCCAAACTGCATCAATACTCAATGATTTTAAGTATGGAACCCGATCGATCATGCCGGCCAAATCTCCGATGCCATCACCATTTAAATCAGCGAAGCTGCGTGGGTAGATTTGATAAACGAC
>CAIXTG010000125.1 GCA_903922325.1 uncultured Actinomycetes bacterium | reverse complement strand
AGTCGAGCTTGTGCTAACGCAAACCCTTCGCCTTCAGCACCTAGAAGATTTGCAACCGGTACACGTACATTTGTAAATGAAACTTCGGCATGACCATGTTGATCTACGTAACCAAAGACAGTTAAGTTTCTAACTACCTTAACCCCTGGCGTATTTGTTGGAACGAGCACCATAGATTGTTGGTGATGATCATCGGCCGCAGGATTTGTCTTACCCATCACAATTAAAATCTCACAGCGCTCATCCATGGCGCCTGTGGTCCACCACTTGGTTCCATTGATTACATAGTGATCGCCATCTTTAACAATTTGGGTCTGAATATTTCGAGCATCACTTGATGCGACAGCGGGCTCAGTCATTGCAAAAGCTGAACGAATTTGACCATCAAGAAGAGGTTGTAACCAACGTTCTTTCTGCTCTTTGTTTCCGAACATGTCGAGAAGTTCCATGTTGCCAGTATCAGGAGCTGCGCAGTTAATTGCTTCAGGTGCGATTTCAGGAGACCAACCAGTGATCTCGGCCAATGTTGCATAATCGGTAACCGATAAGCCATGACCATAATGCGGTAAAAACAGATTCCATAACCCAAGCGCCTTGGCCTTTAGCTTTAAATCTTCGACAACAGCTGGCAATGTATGAGGCTTGCCCTGTGCAATTAAGTTCTCACGTTGTTGGTGGTAGGTCGCTTCAGCAGGAAAAACCTCAGAATCCATGAAGGCTTGCAGTTTCGCGGCATATTCGCTTGTCTTAGGGCTGAGGTTGAAGTCCATGCCTTAACCTTACGCAAAGAAAGCCAATTTGAGGAGTGAGTATGAGTGTTCTTGACCGCTTTAAATTAGATGGAAAAGTCGCAGTGGTCACCGGCGCATCATCTGGCCTTGGGGTTGCATTTGCTAAAGCTCTTGCTGAAGCCGGTGCTGATGTAGTTCTTGGCGCAAGACGCAATGACCGTCTTGCTGAAACTGGTGCTTTAGTTGAAGCAGCTGGGCGTAAATATGCCGCCTTGCAAACAGATGTAACTCAACCCGAACAATGTGATGCGTTAATTGCACTTGCAATGGAAAAGTTTGGCCGTGTTGATATTTTGGTTAATAACGCTGGCGTTGGCACGGCTGTACCTGCAACACATGAAACACCAGAACAATTTCGATCAGTACTCGATGTAAACCTCTTTGGCGCTTATTGGATGGCGCAGGCATTTGCTAAAGCTAATAAAAATGGCGGTGCGATTGTAAATATTTCAAGCATTCTTGGTTTAAAGCCGCAAGGCTTACCGCAGGCAGCCTATGCATCTAGCAAAGCTGGTCTTATTGGTTTAACACGCGATTTAGCAGCGCAATGGACCGGGCGAAAAAATATCCGAGTAAACGCCCTTGCCCCAGGTTTCTTTCCATCTGAAATGACCGAAGAACTTCCTAAAGATATGGTCAATATGATCAAGATGTTCGCACCCGCTGGTCGCTTAGGCGAGCCTGAAGAGTTGGCTGCAACCTTAATCTGGTTAGTTAGCGATGCATCTAGTTATGTAACTGGAATTACGGTGCCAGTTGACGGCGGATTGGTAATGCCTTAAAAAACTTAGCTTCCTAAACTAAGAATTAACAGTTGGTTTGCGACTAGCCAAGAATGATCCAATCATTACTAACGGCAAGCCAATGATGATTCCGAGAGTTAATGGTTCAGAGAGAATCAGTACACCCAAAACGACAGCTACCGCGGTGTTTACATAAGTACCGATAGAGGCACGAGCTGGCCCGATCTCCTTCATCACGATGAAGAACGAAATAAAAGCTAAAGCAGTGCAGAAAATACCGAGTGTGACTAGTGATAAAGCTGCTTTTGTTGAGACTGTGTTTGCAGCTGGCCACTGATCGATCATAAATGGCAGATAAACAATGGCGGTAAAGACCATCGCTAAGCCGTTAATCGCGATGCCAGACACGTCAGGTAATTTAATTGAGATCATATTGACGGCGAATGAATAACTCATGGCTGTAACAAGCATCATGGCAATTGAAAGCGGATCAGAGTTACCAAAGATGCTCTCGTAACCAACTAGGCCAACTAAACCAACGAAGCCAACGGCAATGCCTACTAGTCGCTTGCTGTGCCAAACCGTTTTATCACCATTCATAGAAGCAAAAATTGTTGACCAAATTGGGACAGTGGCAATTAAGAGTCCGGCAAGACCAGAAGAGATTTTCTTTTCGGCATTAGTAATGAGAATCCAGGGAATCATCATTTCGAAAATTGCGTAAGGCAATACATAGCGCCATCCACGTATTGCATCCATTAAGACTTTCTGATGAATTGCTAACGGAATTAAAATTGCGGCACCGATTAGAACTCGGCCGCAAACAATGACCACTGGTGGAATATCAGCAACTGCTACTTTCATGAGGAGATAAGGAATACCCCAAAAAAGGCCTGATACAGCGAAATGAAAATAAGCGCGACGGGACATGGATTCCTTAAGTTAATCAGCGCTATTTAATTAGCGATTGATAGAGCGCAAGGGTAGCGCGCGCAACTGCAGGCCAGCCAAATTCGGCTGCTGCGCGCTTGCGACCTGCCTCACCATATTGCTTAAGCAGTTCTGGTTGATTCATTAACTCGATAATTGCGGCAGCTAAATCACGCTCAAGGGCGGCGCCATCACCTGAATAGTTCACAAGTTTGCCGGTACTGCCGTCGGCAACAACTTCTGGAATTCCGCCAACGCGAGTTGCTAGAACTGCAGTTTCGCAGCCCATCGCTTCGAGATTAACAATGCCCAATGGTTCATAAATTGAAGGGCAAACAAATAGATCAGCTGAAGTTAATAGCGCGCAGAGTTTTTCGTGAGGCAACATATCGGGGATCCAAATTACATTTGGTCGAGTTTTTTGCAGTTCTTCAATAAGTGCCTTTACTTCGTTACCAATTATTTCTTCATCAGGACTGCCGGCAGCAAGAACTAAGCCATATTCAGCCGGCACGTTCTGCCATGCCCGAAGTAAATGTGCCAGACCTTTTTGACGAGTAATGCGACCTACGAAGATTGCATAGTGTCCGGTAATTCCAAGTTCAGTTAAAAGCGCAGCATCGGTAGTTGGTTTGAAACGATCAACATCAACCCCATTGCGAATTGTGACGACTTTAGTTGGATCAACGTTTGGGTAAGCAGCTAAAACATCAGCGCGCATTCCGTCACTAACCGCGATGATCGCATCGGCAGATTCGTAAGCGCTCTTTTCGGCCCATGATGAAATTTGATAGCCGCCACCTAATTGATCAGATTTCCAGGGGCGAAGCGGTTCTAGCGAGTGAGCAGTTATCACATGGGGGACACCGTGAAGCAATGAACCGAAGTGGCCGGCCATGTTGGCATACCAAGTGTGGCTGTGAATTATGTCGATGTTCTGCAAGTTATTTGCAATATCTAAATCTGTCGCGATTGCTTGAACAGCGGGGTTGGCACTTTCAAATGAAGCAGGTGTCGAATAACCAAAAGCTCCATCAGTGCGAGGACCACCAAAGCAATGAACATCAACGCAAACACCATCGAGATCGCGAAGCGCTTCTGTTAATTGAACTGCGTGAACGCCAGCGCCACCATAAACCTGCGGTGGCCACTCTTTAGTAACAAGTCCAACTCTGGTCGTTTTCACTAGGTAAGGGTATCGTTAGGACATGGCACGCTTTGAACAACCACTCGGAATCGTCTTAGCAGGCGGTGAAGGCAAGCGTTTAATGCCACTAACAGCAGATCGAGCAAAGCCAGCGGTGCCATTCGGTGGTTCATACCGCCTCGTAGATTTTGTTTTATCAAATTTAGTAAATGCTGAAATGCGCAAAATTGCAGTTTTAACGCAATACAAGTCGCACTCACTCGATCGCCACATCACTACAACTTGGCGCATGTCTACTTTGCTAGGAAACTATGTAACTCCAGTTCCGGCACAGCAACGTCTGGGTCCGCGTTGGTATACCGGTAGTGCAGATGCAATTTTGCAGAATTTCAATTTAATTCACGATGAAAATCCTAAACACATTGTGGTTTTCGGTGCTGATCACGTTTACCGTATGGACTCCAGTCAAATGTTTGATTTCCATTTGAGTACTGGTGCTGGTGTAACAGTTGCTGCGATTCGTATGAAGCGTTCTGAAGCTCACGAATTTGGCGTAATTGAATTAGCCGAAGACGGCGTAACAATTAAAGCTTTCCACGAGAAGCCAAGTGATCCTCCGGCAATGCCCGGACATCCAGATCTTTGTTTAGTATCTATGGGTAATTATATTTTTAAGCGCGATGTCATGGAAGAAGCGCTAATCCTTGATTCCGAAGATCTCGAGAGTCGCCACGACTTGGGCGCAAACATCATTCCAATGTTGACTGCTAATGGCGTCGCAAAAGTTTATGACTTTGCTACAAATAATGTGCCAGGTGAAACTGACCGCGATAAAGGATATTGGCGCGACGTGGGTTCAATCGATGCTTATTACGATGCGCATATGGATTTAGTTTCCATTCACCCAATTTTTAATCTTTATAACCGCGAGTGGCCATTACTTACTAATCCACCTTCACTGCCGCCAGCTAAGTTCAGCGAGGGCGGTCTAGCGCAAGATTCCATCGTTGGCGCGGGCTCAATCATCGTAGGCGGACATGTAAACCGCACAGTTGCTTCATACGATGTATTAGTTGAAAAAGGTGCATTCGTCGATGGCTCAGTTTTAATGCCGAATGTTCGTATTGGTGATCGCGCAGTAATTCGCAATGCGATTCTTGATAAGAGCGTGATTGTTGATCCAGGCGCGCAAATTGGCGTTGATTTAGATCGTGATCGTGAGCGATTCACGCTATCGCCAGGCGGAATTGTGGTCGTCGGTAAAGGCGTACGCGTTACCGTTTAATTCCGCTAGTTTTGATTTAAATCCATTGGCTAGTGCGATCGCGCAGTTCTTGATACTTAGTAAACACATCTGGCGATGCTTTAGCACTTACCTTTTCTACTTCACCAAAATTCCAGATTGGCGCATCAGTATTTCCAGATAACGCCCAAGCTGCTTGGCGTGCAGCACCGTCTGCCACATATTCACCCGCTGGTGGAATCAATACTTCACGACCAAATAGTGAACTAGCGATCTGTGCCACTGCTGGATTTTTCGCAGCTCCGCCAATTAACAAGATGCGATTTACTGCTACTCCTTGTGATTCAAGTGCACCGGCAGCATCGACCAAACCACAAAGCATTCCTTCAATCATGGCACGTGCAATATCTGCGGGGTTCGAGTTAGTTAGATTCATGCCAGCAAAAACGCCAGTTGCATTAGGACGATTTGGGGTTCGTTCGCCCTCGAAATAAGGCAAGAGAGTTAAGCCATTTGCACCTGCGTTCGCTGAAAGCGCCAGCGCGGCTACTTCGTCATGACTCTTACCTAAAATCTTGCAAGCTGCATCAAGAATTCGGGCCGCATTTAGCGTGCAAACTAAAGGTAAGTAATGCCCGGTGGCATCAGCAAAGCCAGCTACTAAACCGGCTGCATCATGAGTTGGAGTGTTAGATACAGAGAATGCAGTTCCACTGGTTCCAAGTGAAACGATTACGTCGCCAGGTTGTGCATTTAAGCCAAGAGCAGCGCCTGCGTTATCACCGGCACCTGCAGCAATCGGAATTCCACTAAGAGTCGTACCACCAAATGCATTTGGCGCAACTATTTTTGGCAAGTAAATTTCCGAGTCGTGCTTAAGCGCCAGACTCAAAATCTCATAGCGGTAATGTGAAGTTGTTGGATCAAAGTAACCAGTACCAGATGCGTCGCTGCGGTCAGTAAATAGTTTTTCAAAATCTTTGCCACCTTGCAATTGCCATGAAAGCCAATCATGGGGGAGCGCTACTGCTGCAACACGTTTGGCATTTTCGGGTTCGCTATCGGCTAACCAGCGCAATTTGCTAGCTGTAAATGAAGCAACTAGAACTGAGCCAACTTTGCGTGCGGTTTCGGCATCACCACCAAGTTCGTGATTTAAATCTTTAGCGGCTTGTGCAGACCGAGTGTCATTCCAAAGAAGTGCATCACGAATTACTGTGCCATTGCTATCTAATGCGACCATGCCATGTTGTTGGCCACCAATTGAGATCGCGGAAACATCGGCAATTCCGCCAGCTGCTTCAATTGCCTGGTCTAGCGCAGTTGCCCAAAGTGCGGGATTTACTTCGGTGCCCTCGGGGTGACTGGCACGGCCACTGCGCACTAACTCGCCGGTAACTGCGTTTCGAATAACCAATTTCACAGATTGGGTCGAAGAATCTACGCCGGCAACTAGGTTTTGTTCGCTTTGGCTCATAGGGCAAGGCTAGACTGTGATCGTCAACGTTGACTATATGAATATTTAGATTTCTCAACTTAAATTTTTAGCGAATCTAATTGACAGCGATATTGGAGTTTACGAAAATGCGTATTGGAATCCTCACCGGCGGCGGCGACTGCCCAGGCTTAAATGCAGTGATTCGCGGGGTAGTTCAAAAGGGCATCAAAGATTATGGTCATGAGTTCGTAGGTTTTCGCGATGGCTGGAAAGGCCCACTTGAGGGTTTGACTATGCCGCTAACGCTTGAGAACACTCGCGATATCTTGCCTTTAGGTGGAACCATTCTTGGTTCATCACGTACCAATCCATTTAAAATTGAAAATGGCGTTGAGCGCATTAAGGAAAATCTGGCAGCAGCTGGATTAGATGCCTTGATCGCAATCGGTGGCGAAGACACACTCGGTGTTGCAACCAAGTTAGATGCCCTCGGCGTAAAAGTTATTGGCGTGCCAAAGACTATTGATAATGATCTAAATAATACTGACTACACATTTGGTTTTGATACTTCAGTAAATATCGCAGTCGAAGCTATCGATCGCTTGCACACAACGGCGCAGTCACATCACCGCGCATTGATCGTTGAAGTTATGGGCCGCCATGCAGGCTGGATCGCACTTCATTCAGGTATGGCAAGTAGCGCAGCTTGCGTATTGATTCCAGAAGTTAAATTCTCACTCGATAAAGTTTGCGCATATGTAAATTCTTGTTTTGATAAAGGACAAGCTCCGATCATCGTTATTGCTGAAGGAGCGATTCCACAAGATGGCGATATGGTGATCAAGGATCAAACTCTTGATGCTTTCGGTCACGTAAAGCTCTCTGGTATCGGTGAATGGTTGGCCCAATCAGTTGAAGCTAAGACTGGTCATGAATCTCGCACCGTAGTTCTCGGCCATGTTCAACGTGGCGGAACTCCAAGTGCTTTCGATCGCGTATTGGCTACCCGCTTTGGCCTGATGGCAATTACTGCTGCAAGCGAAGGCGACTGGGGCAAGATGGTTGCACTACACGGAACCTCGATTGCACGAGTTCCGCTGGCATCAGCCACAGACAAGTTAAAGACCGTTGATCCTTCACTTTACGCAGAGGCCGAAGTTTTCTTCGGATAATTGGTCAACACCATTACCTTAGATTCTCTATCCTTAAGCCATGACTTCTTCCCTGGATAATCTATTCACGCCTGGACTCGTTGCGGCCCAACAACCGCAGTGGCCAGGTGGCTTAGATGGCGAGCCGGTAACTAAGGCTGTTAATCAGTTAAAAGCATTCCCGCCGCTAGTTTTCGCGGGCGAATGCGATAACTTAAAAGCCAAAATTGCCTTAGCTGCTGAAGGAAAAGCTTTCTGGTTACAAGGTGGCGACTGCGCCGAAACTTTCGTAGCTGCAACTGCTGATTCAATTCGCAATCGCATCAAGACAATCTTGCAGATGGCAGCAGTTCTGCAGTACTACTCAAGTTTGCCAGTTGTAAAAGTTGGTCGCATGGCTGGTCAATTTGCGAAACCAAGATCTAATGACAACGAAACTCGTGGCGATGTAACACTTCCTGCCTACCGAGGAGACGCAGTTAATGATCTCGAGTTCACACTTGAGTCACGTACACCTGATCCAGATCGTTTAGTTCGGGTTTACAACACATCATCTGCAACTCTTAACTTGGTGCGCGCATTTACCCAAGGTGGTTTTGCAGATCTGCGCCAAGTGCACGAATGGAATAAAGGTTTTATTCGCGATAGTTCGGTTGGCGAGCGTTACGAAGCGATGGCTCAAGAAATTGGTCGCGCTCTGGCGTTTATGACTTCTGCTGGTGTTAGCCCCGAAGAATTTAAGACAGTTGATTTCTACTCCAGCCACGAAGCGTTAATTCTCGAATATGAAAAGGCCTTAACTCGAATTGATTCACGTACTGATCTTCCTTACGATGTTTCAGCGCACTTCCTCTGGATCGGTGAGCGCACTCGTCAACTAGATGGCGCACATATTGATTTCGCTGCAAAGATTCGCAATCCAATCGGCGTAAAACTAGGGCCAAAGTCCACAGTTGAAGATGCCTTAACTTTGATCGATCGGTTAGATCCAGATCGCGAACCAGGTCGTCTAACATTTATCACTCGCATGGGCGCCGGCAAAATTCGCGAAGTTCTGCCAGCTCTAGTCGATGGTGTTACAAAGTCAGGCGCAAAAGTCCTTTGGGTTTGCGATCCGATGCACGGCAATACTTACGAAGCGCCAAGTGGCTATAAGACACGTAAATTTGATGATGTACTCGATGAAGTTAAAGGCTTCTTCGAAGTTCATAAGGCGCTGGGCACACACCCAGGCGGTATTCATATCGAGCTAACTGGCGATGATGTAACTGAGTGCGTAGGCGGAGGCGAGCAGATCTCGCACGAAGATCTATCTTCTCGCTATGAGAGCGCCTGCGATCCACGCCTAAATCATTCGCAATCACTTGAGTTAGCATTTTTAGTAGCGGAGATGTTGCGCGACCGTTAAGTTTCACCTGTGACGCTTTTAATTACCACCAGCAAAACTCCGATTGGCAATCTAAATTTAATTGCCGACGAGCATGTATTGCTGGGTGCAAATCTCTCAAATATCAGCGCGCTTAAGGCAAGTCTCGATGCTGCTGATCAGAGTCGCGAAATTAAAGTGGTAAAAAACATTCCAATCATTAGTGACTTAATTACTGATTACTTTGATGGTGATATTTCAGCGATTAATGGGATCTCAGTCAGACAACCAGGTGCAACATTTTCACAAGCAGCCTGGAAAGCAATGCGCAAAGTAAAAGCAGGGGCGGTTATCTCTTATGCCGATTTAGCGGACCGGGCTGGATCAGCTGCTGCGGTTAGAGCAGCCGGAACTGCATGTGCCAAGAATGCAATCATGTTAGTTGTTCCATGCCACCGCATTGTTAAAAGTGGAGGAGCGCTGGGAAATTATGCCTACGGAGTTAATAAAAAGGAGTGGCTATTAAGCCACGAGGGCGCGCTTTAAAACTTCAATTGCATAAGCTGTGCCAGCATCATCAATATCTAAATGCGTTACTAGGCGCGCATACTTTGGGCCAAGGGCGCCAATCAATAAACCTTCAGCTTTGCAACGAGTCGCAAGTTCGGCCGCAGTAATATTTAATTCGGCTAAATCAAGACCAACGATATTTGTCTGAACAGTTGCTGGATCAATTACTGATGGAACTACTGCGTTTAGTGCAACTGCAATCTCTTTGGCACGGCGATGATCTTCGGCCAGAGGTGCAATATTGTGATCAAGTGCGTAATGGCCAGCAGCTGCAAGTATTCCGATCTGGCGCATGCCAGCACCATAACGTTTGCGCCAAACGCGGGCTTTGGTAACACGTTCTTTAGTCGAAAGCATTACTGAACCAACCGGCGCACCTAATCCTTTAGATAAGCAGACGCTGATGGTGTCGAAGTATTTTCCGTATTCCAAGAATGAAACCCCGCTAGCAACATGGGCGTTCCAAATGCGAGCACCATCTAGATGCAGCGCTAAACCAAGCTTTTGGGCACCCGCATGAAGGGCAGCAATTTCAGAAATTGGCTGCACTGTGCCGCCACCAAAGTTATGAGTATTCTCAACTGCAATCGCAGTAGTTGAAACTAAATATGGGCCTGATTCTGGGCGGGCGATTTCGAGTGCATCTGCGGCTTTCAATAGACCATTTACTGCAGGCCAAGTACGAGTAGTAATGCCAGAGAAAACTGCCGCAGCGCCAAGTTCAGCGCGAACGATATGCGAATTAGTTTCAGCCAATAACTCTTCACCTGGTGCAACTAACATACGAATTGCTAGTTGATTAGCTAAAGATCCAGTCGGCGTAAATACACCTGCTTCTTTGCCAAACATGGCAGCAACTCGTTCTTCGAGTGAATTAACAGTTGGATCATCGCCGTAAACATCATCGCCAACTGGGGCGCTAGCAATTGCTTCACGCATTGCAGCCGATGGGGCAGTGACGGTATCTGAACGAAGATCAACTCTCATAAGGTAAGTCTCTCACGCTTCTTTAAGAACTATTAAGTACATGGCAGTTACAACTAAAATTCCGCCGAGCGCGGCCTGTAGCGTTAATCGCTCACCTGCGAAGATGATGGCAAAGAAAGCCGCAAAGACGACTTCCATAGTAAGAATAACTGCCACTTTGGTTGCGGACATATGTGCCTGTGACCAAGTCTGGACAATAAAGGCGATAGCTGTGGCAAATACAGCCGTAAATACAACAACTGCCCAAACTCCAGAATCAGGCGGAGCTGAATAGCCTTCAAAGATTGAAGCTACACCAGTCATAGCTGCACACATTGTTAATTGAGTAATTGTCATGGCATAAACATCGCGACCAGCAGACCATTTACT
>CAIXTG010000124.1 GCA_903922325.1 uncultured Actinomycetes bacterium | reverse complement strand
TGCATCGTCTTGAGTAAAACCACGGGCACGAGTGATGCCATGTAGAACCCCAGACTTCTCGTACCGATAAACAGTTCCGAACTCAAATAATCGCAACGGCAACTCGCGATATGAACGCTGACGAGATTTGTAAATCAAGTTATGGAACGGGCAGTTCATCGGCTTCATGTAGTACTTCTGCCCTGGGCGCTTTATGGTGCCATCGGCGTGGAGTTCTTCATCCATGATCATTGGTGGATACATGCCATCGGCATACCAATCCAGGTGGCCAGATGTTTCAAAAAGCGCTGACTTAGTTATGTGTGGTGAATAAACAAACTCATAACCTTCGTCTTCGTGGCGAATGCGAGAATAATCTTCCATCGCACGACGAATGATTCCGCCTTTCGGATGGAAAACTGCTAACCCGGAACCAATCTCTTCGGGAAAACTAAATAAATCTAACTCAGCACCTAAGCGACGATGATCGCGCTTTTCGGCCTCGAGCAAAAGTTCTAGATAAGCATTGAGCGCATCGACACTTGGCCAAGCAGTGCCATAAATACGTTGCAGCATCGGATTCTTTTCGGAACCGCGCCAATAAGCTCCCGCACTACGCATCAACTTGAAAGCTGGAATGTGCTTTGTGGAAGGTAGATGCGGACCACGACAGAGATCTGACCAAACTGGTTGCCCATCGCGGCCCAGATTGTCATAAATTGTTAACTCAGCGCCACCAACTTCGACCGAGCTCTCATCACTCGAACCACCTTTTATTCCAATTAATTCGCACTTGTATGGCTCTCTTGCCAATTCGATTAGCGCATCAGATTCGCTCGTTACGCGACGCTTAAATCGTTGACCTTCTTTAACGATCTTACGCATCGCGCTTTCGATTTTTTCTAACGACTCAGGAGTAAATGGATCCTGCGGATCAAAGTCATAGTAGAAGCCATCGGTAATCGGCGGCCCAATACCTAGCTTTGCTTCTGGATAAATTTGTTGCACGGCTTGTGCCATCACATGCGCGGTTGAGTGACGCAGAACTTTTAGACCATCTTCGGAATCAATGGTTACGGATTCGACAACATCGCCATCTGCCAAATCAGTCCAGAGGTCGCGGAGTTCGCCATTAATTCGGCAAACCACTACTTCTTTGCGCTCAGCAAAGATTTGCGTAGGACGTTGGTCGGCTGCAATCGAAGTCGCCACGCCATCTACGGTGACCTTAAGTTCAGACATGTCGCTAGCCTACCGAAGATGCCAGTGCAGTGGCCGCAAATAACGAGCGCATTTGCTCACTCTCTTGCGATATCTGCAGATTCCGCCCGTCAATTTGAGCTATCGGTTGCGCAATTTTCAGACTCGAAACAATGAATCCGCAAGTAATCAATTGCACATGGTCGGCCTTAATCTGTCGCACCGAAACTCCGGCTTTTTCGATTAATAAGGCACGCATGACGCCGGGCAAGACCCCAACACTTAATGGCGGAGTTACCCAGCTGTCGTTAATTTGAAAAACTAAATTAGCAACTGCAGTTTCAGTCACAAAGTTGTCGTTATTGATCAGCAAGAAATCATCAAAACCTTGGCTTTGTGCATCCTGTAAAATCTGCAAGTTCTCGCTGTAGGGATAACGCTTTTCAACTATTCTATTGCCATCTTGTGAGTAGTTTCGAATACCGAGATTGGCTGGCTTGGTTAACTCAAGATATTCCTGATGTGTAACGCACAGAGCACCATCGTCGC
>CAIXTG010000123.1 GCA_903922325.1 uncultured Actinomycetes bacterium | reverse complement strand
TTGTTAACGACAAAGTAATTGCACTATTAGCCCGCCTTGCGGACAAAGCTGCGCATTACGCTGACCAACCAATTGCTGGCCGTTCACACAATGTGCCGGCGCAAATTACAACTTTAGGTAAGCGCTTTGCGTCAGCAGCTGAAGAGTTGCTCTTCGCATACGCCCGTTTAACAGCGCTTCAAGAGCGTTATCCGATGCGTGGAATCAAAGGCCCAGTGGGCACCGCGCAAGATTCGATCGACCTACTTGGCAGCAGCGATGCTCACTTTAAGTTAGAGAGTGCAATTGCCACCGAACTTGGTTTTGAAAACGTTTTAGATTCAACTGGTCAGGTTTATCCACGCTCCCTCGATTACGACGTGGTGACAACTCTGGTGCAGTTAGCTGCAGGGCCATCTTCACTTGCCACCTCAATTCGTTTAATGGCAGGTGCTGAACTAGTAACTGAAGGTTTTAAAGCTGGCCAAGTTGGCAGCAGCGCAATGCCACACAAGATGAATACTCGTTCTTGCGAACGCGTTAATGGTTTATCAGTTGTCTTGCGCGGTTATGCCTCGATGGTTAGTGAACTTGCCGGTGATCAATGGAATGAAGGCGATGTTAGTTGCAGTGTTGTTCGTCGCGTTGCACTGCCTGATTCTTTCTACGCAATTGATGGATTACTCGAAACTTTCTTAACTGTCATTGCTGAGTTCGGTGCTTTCCCGGCCGTCATTGCAACTGAACTTGAACGTTACTTGCCATTCTTAGCGACAACTAAAATTCTGATGGCTGCGGTTAAGGCTGGCGTTGGTCGCGAAGTTGCCCACGAAGTTATTAAAGAACATGCAGTTGCTGCCGCCCTTGCAATGCGCGAAGGAAAACCAAACACTATGTTTTCAGCCATTGCAGCTGATGCGCGAATCCCACTTGATGCGGCTGCCCTTAAAGCGTTAATTAGTGATCCAATTGAATTTACTGGCGATGCTCGCCAACAAGTAGCTCGAGTTGTTAGTCGCATTGAAGCGATTACTTCCGCGCACCCTGCCGCTGCGCAGTACAAACCCGGCGCTATCCGGTGAGCGGCTTTGGCCTAGCTGGCCCACCGCCAGCGCCTGCGATAACTGGGTGGACTCACTTGCGCATCGGAAAAGTTCGTGAGCTTTATACAAACGAAACTGGCAATCTATTAATCGTTGCGAGCGATCGAGTATCAGCTTTCGATTGGGTGTTACCCACCCAAATCCCTAATAAAGGGGCGGTTTTAACGCAATTATCGCTCTGGTGGTTTGAGCAACTTAAGCACCTAGTACCAAACCACATCATTAGTAGCGATGTGCCAGCACGGGTTGTGGGACGTGCGGTAATTGCAAAACCGCTAACTATGTATCCGATTGAATGTGTTGCCCGCGGGTATTTAACTGGCAGCGGTTGGGCTGAATACAAAAACGATCAAAAAGTTTGCGGCAATGATTTACCAGCCGGGCTACAAGATGGCTCGCAATTACCAACCAGCATTTTTACACCAGCGACCAAGGCCGAAATTGGCGATCACGATATAAATATTGATTTTCTGGCAGCAACCAAAATTGTGGGCACCGAAACTGCAGCCGAACTGCGTGACCTAACCCTTGAGATTTATAACGAAGCGAGCAAGATTGCAAAAGAGCGCGGCATCATCTTGGCTGATACTAAATTTGAATTTGGCGCAGATGCTCATGGCGTTATGACTCTGGGCGATGAAGTTCTAACGCCAGATTCTTCGCGCTTCTGGGATGCAGCCGTTTGGCAACCCGGCAAATCTCAACCTTCTTTTGATAAACAATATCTGCGCGACTATTTAGTTAGCAGCGGTTGGGATCGCGAGAGCAACCCACCAGAGCTGCCAGCAGAGATCGTTGAGAAAACTGCGCAGCGTTACACCGAAGCTTTCCAACGTATTACCGGCACCGAATTCAAAGCAGCATAAGTTTCAAGAACTAACAAAGGGGATAAGACAATGGGAAAAATCGTGGTTGATGTAATGCTTAAGCCAGAGATTTTAGATCCACAAGGTAAGGCTGTTGCTGCCGCTCTGCCCCGCTTAGGTTTCTCTTTTGCCACCGATGTTCGCCAAGGCAAGCGCTTTGAGATCACAGTCGATGGTGATGTCACGCCAGCGCAGATTGCCGAAGTTGAAAAAGCTGCCGAAGTATTACTAGCAAATCCAGTTATCGAGACTTTCACCGTTAGGGCTGAATAAGTATGCGCATTGGAGTCGTGACTTTTCCGGGCACCCTCGATGATCGAGATGCTGCGCGAGCAGTTAAATACGCGGGCGCCGAGGCCGTTTCGCTCTGGCACGGCGATGCCGACCTAAAGGGCGTCGATGCCGTTATTTTGCCTGGTGGTTTTTCCTACGGTGATTACTTGCGCTGCGGTGCGATCTCGCGTTTTGCCCCAGTGATGACTGAAATTATTGCCCAAGCAAATAAAGGCATGCCGCTACTTGGTATCTGCAATGGTTTCCAGGTTCTCTGCGAGGCGCACTTGCTGCCTGGCGCGCTAACCCGCAATCACGAACTACATTTCTTATGCCGTGACCAAACGCTAAAGATTGAAAACACTACAAGCGCCTGGACTTCTAATTTCACTAAGGGTCAAGAAATTGTTATCCCGCTAAAAAACGGCGAAGGTTCTTTCCAGTGCGATGATGAAACTTTAAAGTTGCTCGAAGATAACAATCGCATTGTTGCTCGCTACGTTGGCGAGAATCCAAATGGTTCACGCAACTTAATTGCTGGCATTACAAACGAGCGCGGCAATGTGGTTGGCTTAATGCCACACCCGGAGCACGCCATTGATTCGCTAACTGGTCCTTCAACTGATGGTTTGCCTTTCTTTACTTCAGTTCTAACTGCGTTGGTAGGCAAGTGATGGCACTAGATACTGTTGCAATCGCGCAAACTTCACCCGATACCAAGCAACCATTTGCTGAACTTGGTTTAAAGCCCGACGAATACGCGCGCATCAAAGAAATTCTTAACCGTCGCCCAACTTCATCTGAGCTCGCAATGTATTCAGTTATGTGGTCAGAACATTGTTCTTACAAGTCTTCCAAGGTGCACCTAAAGCAATTTGGCGAGAAAGCACCACATAGCGATGCGCTCTTAGTTGGTATCGGCGAAAATGCCGGCGTTGTCGATGTTGGCCAGGGTTACGCTGTAACTTTTAAAATCGAATCACATAATCACCCATCATTTATCGAGCCATACCAAGGCGCCGCAACTGGCGTCGGCGGCATCGTGCGCGATATTTTGACGATGGGTGCTCGCCCAATTGCGGTTATGGATCCGCTTCGCTTCGGCCCAGCCGATGCCCCAGATACCAAGCGTGTTTTGCCCGGCATCGTGGCTGGAATCGGCGGTTATGGAAACTGCCTCGGCCTCCCAAATATCGGTGGCGAAATAACTTTCGATCAAACTTACTTAGGTAATCCATTAGTTAATGCACTCTGCGTTGGCGTAATGCGCCATGATCAAATCAAATTAGCTAAAGCATCAGGTGCCGGCAATTTAGTTGTGCTCTTTGGTGCCAAAACCGGTGGCGATGGCATTGGCGGCGTATCAGTTTTAGCCTCGGAAACTTTCGGTGCAAGTGGCCCAGCTAAGCGACCAAGTGTGCAAGTAGGCGACCCATTCGTTGAGAAAGTTTTAATTGAGTGCAGCCTGGAAATCTTTGCCGAAGATCTAGTTGTTGGTATTCAAGATCTTGGCGGCGCCGGACTTTCTTGCGCAACCAGCGAGCTCGCATCTGGCGGCAGTGGTGGCATGCAAGTACAACTCGACAAAGTTCCACTTCGTGACCCATCACTCTCACCTGAAGAAATTCTGATGTCAGAGTCACAAGAGCGCATGTGCGCAATTGTTGAACCAAAACACATTGCTCGATTCTTAGAGATCTGCGCTAAGTGGGATGTAACCGTTGATGTAATCGGCGAAGTTACCGACGGTGATCGCTTAATTATTACTTGGCACGGCGAAGTAATTGTTGATGTACCACCTCGCACCGTGGCTCACGAAGGCCCGGTCTATAACCGACCACTTGCTCAACCAGATTACATAAATATTGTTAACGCTCAGGTCATTGATGTCCCGCTACCAAAAACTGCGGAAGAAATTAAAGCTGCGATGTTAACTATTGCCAGCACTCCAAACTTGGCCGATAAATCTTGGGTTACTTCGCAATATGACAAGTACGTGCAGGGCAACACAATTCTGGCGCAACCAGAAGATGCCGGCATGGTTCGCGTTGATGAATCAACTCAATTAGGTGTGGCAATTAGTACCGATGCCAATGCCAACTGGTCATACTTAAATCCTTACGAAGGTGCCAAGTTAGCCCTCGCCGAAGCTGCCCGAAATATTGCAGTCGCTGGCGCCAAGCCGCTAGCAGTGACAAATTGCCTTAATTTTGGCTCTCCAGAGGACCCTGGCGTCATGTGGCAGTTCGCCGAAACTGTTCGTGGTTTAGCCGATGGTTGCCTCGAAATGGGACTACCTGTCACAGGTGGCAACGTCTCGTTCTATAACCAAACTGGTGATGTTGCGATTCTGCCAACACCAGTAATCGGTGTACTCGGAGTAATTCAAGATGTGCGCACTCGCACGCCAATGGGAATTCCAGCAGCTGGTCTTGATCTATACCTACTTGGCGAAACTAAAAATGATTTAGCTGGCAGTGAATGGGCATTTCTTCACAATCAACGTGGTGGTCAATCACCAACAGCTGATCTGCAACGCGAAATGAAGTTAATTGATTTCCTCCTTGCTAATAACTCAATCTTTAAGTCAGCTCACGATTTATCACAAGGTGGCCTTGCTGCAACTTTGGTCGAAGCAACTCTTAAGAACAACGTTGGTGCAACAATTACTTTGGGTGATGTTGGCATCGAACTACTTTCAGAAACTCCTTCACGAGTTCTAATTGCAATTGATCCAAAAGATGCCGCCAAGATTACTTACCCAGCAACCAAGATCGGCACCACTGGCGGCACTTCGTTAACCATCAACGGTGCTGAGATTTCGCTCGATGAACTTCGCACCGTACACACTTCAACGTTTCCAAAGTTATTCGGTTAAGCGATGCGCGACCCACAGATTCTCGAATCAGTTAAAGCCACCTTGGCTTTACTAGTCGAACGCAACCCGGGTCGTGCAATCGAAGTTCGTATTCCGCCTTACGCCGCAGTGCAATGTGGCGAAGGCCCAACGCATACTCGTGGCACACCACCAAATGTGATTGAGATGGATGCTGACACTTGGTTGGCTCTGGCCCATGGCGAAATTAAGTGGGCTGATGCCATGCAGACTGGCAAAATCAACGCATCAGGTGCTCGCGCAGACTTAACTGACTATCTCCCGCTCGCCCCAAGTAAGATCACACCATGAAGTCGCTAACCGTCCTGGTGCCGATCTACAACGAGTCTCGCACTCTGACCGAGCTCGTTAGCCAAATAGATTCAATGCTAAGCGGCGTTATCGCTGAGTGCATCTTCATTAACGATGGCAGCACCGATAACAGTGGCGAAGTTCTAGCTGCAGCACTTACTCAAGTTTCCTTCAAGCACCAAACGCTTACTCAGCCAAATGGCGGTAAGTCCAGTGCAATTAAAGCTGGTGCAAAGTTGGTTCAATCATCACATGTAATCATTCTCGATGCCGATCTTGAGCTAGATACCCACGATGTGGTTGAACTTTGGAAAGTTGTGCAAGATGGCAAAGCTGAAGTTGTCTTTGGCTACCGCCACTTCTTAGCGCAATCAGCATTTACCTACCGATACGCCAAAGGCAACTTAGTTATCTCTAATCTCTACGGTCTTCTTTTTAATGAAGTGGTCACAGACATTATGTGTGGGTACAAGTTGGTACCAACTAAAGTCTTACAAGATCTGCCATATAAATTTAAAAAGTTTGCCATTGAAATTGAAATTCCTATTTGCTTATGGAAACAGAGAATTCGCCCACACGAAGTAAAAGTTGGATATTCCCCACGCTCACGCCTTGATGGCAAAATGATTTCAGCAAAAGACGCCGTCTCAATAATTACCACCCTAGTGGTGCATAGAATTTTAAGGGCTAGAAGATGAATAAACTTGCACTTTTTGGGAGCACGTTTAGAGTTACACTAGTCAGGAACTTGATCATTGGATTTATCTGGTGGCTAGTATTCAAACCAGGATTCTTTTCAGGAGACTCTTTTGCTGCGGTCTATATGGCGCGCACTGGAGACCTAAACAACTCATTCACCGCTTCATGGGCGATATACGTGAGGATATTTTCAATATTTGGCAATTCGATTAGTTTGCTTACAT
>CAIXTG010000122.1 GCA_903922325.1 uncultured Actinomycetes bacterium | reverse complement strand
TCAGTTGGTGATGTAGTTTCGGGCATCGTGCAACAGGGTCGCGATCCGAAAATGATTCACGTAAATTTAGGTCGCGTCGAAGGCCGAGTTCCACCACAAGAGCAAGTACCTGGTGAGGTTTATGTTCACGGTGATCGAATCAAATGTTTCGTGGTTGAAGTAAAGCAAGGACTTAAGGGCCCCGAGATTATGTTGTCTCGTTCTCACCCAGCACTTGTGAAACAACTATTCGCTCTCGAGGTTCCAGAAATTACTGATCGCATTGTCGAGATCATGGCAGTTGCTCGCGAAGCCGGTCATCGCACCAAAATTGCAGTCCGTTCACATCGCGCCGGTGTTAGCCCAAAGGGTTCGCTAATTGGCCCAATGGGTTCGCGTTCACAAGCAGTTATGAATGAATTACATGGCGAGAAAATCGATATCGTCGATTGGTCTGAAGACCCAGCAACATTTGTGGCCAATGCGTTAGCGCCAGCAAAAGTAAGCAGCGTTACAGTCGTTGATGAATTCACTCGCTCGGCCAAGGTAGTTGTGCCCGATTATCAGCTCTCGCTTGCGATCGGCAAAGATGGGCAAAATGCCCGTTTGGCCGCACGATTAACGGGCTGGCGCATAGATATTCATCCAGATAATCCCGTGTAGACTGAGGCCAGTAATCAAGCTCGAACGGCGCTAGAGATTGAGACTATTGATATGAATCCGATTCGGAGTTGTATCGGTTGTCGCAAGACCGGTGGGCCATCGGAATTGATGCGAATGGTCTTAGTTGATGGAAAAGTAATTTTCGATCAGCCGCAAATTGCCCCCGGGCGAGGTGCATGGGTTCATCGCAAATGTTTGAAACTAGCAATTGATCGACAAGCCTTTAAGTGGGCCTTTCGATTAAGTTCTATGCCAGATGTAACAGATTTACAAAAAGAACTACTTACCGAAATGGATGCGAAAGATATGAAACTTAAATGAGCTCGTCAGAATTATGAGGTCGTACAACTAAGGCTCGCATCGCATCAGGCGCGCGGGCCAAGACAGGAGAACTGTGGCAAAGGTCCGCGTACACGAATTAGCAAAACAGTTAGGCATGGAGAGCAAGGAAGTACTTGCAAAGCTCCAAGAATTGGGCGAGTTCGTCCGATCTGCATCATCAACAGTTGAAGCGCCGGTAGTGCGCAAACTTGTTGCGTTGTATCCAGATGCCAAACCAAAAGAAGAAGTTAAGCCAGTCAAGAAAGCTGCCGCAAAAAAGACGGCTGCCAAAAAAGGCGAAGCAAATCCTGAGTTAGCTGCTGAATTAGCCGCAGAACTCGGTGTTGATTTAGCTGCGCTAAAGGCTGCCCAAGAGCGCGCGATTGCCGAAAGCAATATTGAGCGACCAGCTGCTCCAGAAACAGATGCCGCAACTCCAGCAGCTGATGGTTCTGCAGCTCCAAAGCCAGCGCCACGACCTGGAAATAATCCATTCTCTTCAGGTAGCGCAGTTCCACGTCCACCGCGCCCTGGAAATAATCCATTCTCAACAGGTGGCGCAGTTCCACGTCCACCGGCTCGACCTGCTGGTGCAACTGGTGCACCACGACCTGGCATGTCAGGTCCGCGTCCAGGTTCAGTTCGTCCAGGTTTTGCAGCACGACCAAATTCACCACGTCCAGCAGGTGCTGGAACTGGAAATTTCCCACCGCGTGCAGGTGGCGCAGGTGGATCTACATCTGCCGGTCCATATCGTTCTAACGGTCCATCTGGAGTTGGCGCACCAGCAGCTGGTGGTCCAGCGCGTCCAGGTGGCGGTCGTCCACCACAACGTGGCGGTGCCGGTGGTGCATTCGGAAAAAATGCCAGCAAGAGTTCTAAGCGAAAGCCAAAGAGCAGAAAAGCGCTGCGCGATGAATTCGACAATATGCAAGCACCAAAACTTGGCGGCGCAGTTGTTCCGCACGGTGATGGATCAACTCCAGTACGTATGCGCCGTGGTGCATCTCTGGCTGACTTTGCCGACAAAATTGGTGCAGATCCAGCAGCGCTAGTAGCAGCGCTATTCCACTTAGGTGAAATGGTTACTGCAACTCAATCAGTTGATGCTGATACTTTTGAAATTCTGGGTGCCCAACTTGGATATGACATTCAAATTGTTAGCCCCGAAGATGAAGATCGCGAATTGCTACAAGGTTTCGATATTGATTTAGGTGCAGAACTTGCCGATCTCGATGCTGATTTACTTGTTGCACGTCCACCAGTAGTAACTGTGATGGGTCACGTTGATCACGGTAAGACCAGTTTGCTTGATGCGATTCGCAAGTCTGAAGTTCTAAAGACTGAAGCTGGCGGAATTACGCAGCACATTGGTGCATACCAAATTCATCATGATCACGATGGTATTAATCGCGCAATTACTTTCATTGATACACCAGGTCACGAAGCGTTCACCGCTATGCGTGCTCGTGGTGCGAAAGTAACTGATATCGCGGTTCTAGTAGTCGCAGCTGACGATGGCATCATGCCGCAGACCATTGAAGCGTTAAACCATGCTCAAGCTGCTGATGTCCCAATCGTCGTTGCAGTTAACAAGATTGATAAAGAAGGCGCTAACCCAGATAAGGTCCGCCAACAATTAACTGAGTACAACTTGATCGCTGAAGAATACGGCGGAGACACCATATTCGTAGATGTTTCAGCTAAGGGTGGGCTCGGAATCGATCAACTGATCGAATCAATCTTGCTTACAGCCGATGCCGCAATTGATTTGCGTGCAGTAGCTAAAGATGATGCTCGCGGCGTAGCCATTGAAGCGCACCTCGATCGTGGTCGTGGCCCAGTTGCGACAGTATTGATTCAACGCGGAACTTTGAAGATCGGTGACGCAATTGTTGCTGGTGGTTCATTCGGTCGCGTTCGTGCGATGCTTGATGAAGATGGAAATTCAGTAACTGAAGCCGGTCCATCGCGTCCAGTTCAGGTTCTTGGTTTCACATCGGTGCCAAGTGCCGGCGACACATTCTTAGTTGCCGACGAAGACCGTACTGCTCGTCAGATCGCGGAAAAGCGTCAGGCCGCAGAACGTAATGCGCAACTTGCTAAGGCTCGTAAGAAAGTCTCACTCGAAGACTTCATGGAGCAATCCAAGATCTCAACACTTAACCTCATTCTTAAGGGTGACGTTAGTGGTTCGGTTGAAGCCCTCGAAGATGCACTTATGCAACTCGATGTCGGAGCCGAAGTTGATC
>CAIXTG010000121.1 GCA_903922325.1 uncultured Actinomycetes bacterium | reverse complement strand
GGTGAAGTGCCACCGATTCCAGAAAATTCAATCAGCAAAGAGCCAAGCGCCGAATTGCGCCCCGATCAAAAAGATTCTGATTCGCTGCCAGATTACGAATTACTTGATCAAATCTTGTGGCGCTATGTTGATGAAGATCAGGGCATTTCGGCAATCATTGCAGCTGGCTTTGACGCCGCCACCGTTGCTCGGGTAATTGGCATGGTCGATACGGCTGAATACAAGCGCCGCCAATATCCGCCAGGGGCGAAAGTTTCTGCTCGCGCTTTCGGTAAAGATCGCCGCCTACCTATTACTTCACGCTGGCGTGAGGGCTTATAGCCCCGTCTAATTGACACGGTTTTTGTAACACAGCCGTAACGCAGGCTTGGCAAGATGTCTCCCATGAGCGCCTCCCCAGAACGCAGCAAACAAGAAGAGTTCGTCCTTCGCACAATTGAAGAACGCAATATTCGCTTCATTCGTTTGTGGTTTACCGATGTTTTAGGTTTCCTAAAATCAGTAGCAATTGCACCTGCCGAATTAGAAAATGCTTTCGATGAAGGTATTGGTTTCGATGGTTCAGCCATTGAAGGATTTGCGCGCGTAACTGAATCAGACATGTTGGCTCGACCAGATTCGGCTACGTTCTCAATCTTGCCGTGGCGCACTGAAGCGCCAGGGGCAGCTCGTATGTATTGCGATATCGCAATGCCCGATGGTTCCGCGTCGATGACTGATCCGCGCAATGTTCTGCGTCGCACTTTGAATAAGGCCGCCGACATGGGTTACACCTGTTACACCCACCCCGAAATTGAATTCTTCTTATTTAAGAATCAGCCAGTTGCTGGCGAAGCGCCAGTGCCGGTTGATGCTGGTGGCTACTTCGATCACACCCCATCTGTGGTTGGCCATGATTTCCGTCGCCAAGCAATCACGATGTTAGAAGCCATGGGCATTAGCGTTGAGTTCTCGCATCACGAAGGCGCACCTGGCCAACAAGAAATCGATCTTCGTTATGCCGATGCGCTAAGTACTGCCGATAACATCATGACTTTCCGTCATGTAATTAAAGAAGTCGCCCTAGAACAAGGATTCCACGCCAGTTTCATGCCAAAGCCATTTACCGAACATCCTGGCAGCGGAATGCATACTCACGTTTCACTTTTTAAAGGCGAAGAGAATGCTTTCTTTGATCCAACTGCAGAATTAAACCTTTCCAAAGTAGGCCGCTCATTTATTGCTGGCCTTTTAAAGCATGCGCCTGAAATAACTTTGATAACTAACCAATGGGTGAATTCATATAAGCGTTTACATGGTGGCGGCGAAGCACCAGCAATTGCTAACTGGGGGCCAAGTGCTCGTGGTTCATTAGTTCGCGTGCCGATGTATAAACCAAAGAAAGAGAACTCAACTCGAATTGAATTCCGCTCACCAGATTCTGCTTGCAATCCTTATTTGGCATATGCCGTAATGCTCGCAGCTGGCCTAAAGGGCGTTGAAGAAGGCTATGTATTGGCACCTGCTGATTCAACTGATGTGCGCCCGCTGCCAAGTAATTTAAACGAAGCGATTATTGAGATGGAGAAATCTGATCTAGTTCGCGAAACCCTCGGCGCAGATGTCTTTGAATTCGTTCTTCGTAATAAGCGGGCGGAATGGCAGGAATATCGCCGCCAAGTAACTGCCTTTGAACTCGATCGGTACCTGCCAGTTCTGTAACTTGCTGGCTTACCTGCCCAAGGGTTACCCTTTAGCCATGTCAAAGTCAGCCTTTCAAAAGGCGCTCCTACTTAGCCGCCGTGGCGGGGACAAGTAACCGGTCCCCTCGCCGCGGGGTTTGTCGTACCGGTTCAACCAGTCCACAAACCAATTTAAAGTAGGAGTTATAAATGAACTTTCCAAAGCAAAAACCTTCCGCGATGCCAGTGCATCGATATTCATCTTTTATTCCAGTTGATCTAACCGATCGCACTTGGCCAACTAAGCAGATCAAGGTCGCACCTAAGTGGTGTTCGGTAGATCTTCGCGATGGCAATCAAGCTCTGATCGATCCAATGGATACGCCACGCAAGTTAGCGATGTTTAAGTTACTTGTTGCCATGGGCTACAAGGAAATCGAAGTTGGTTTCCCAAGTGCCAGCCAGACTGACTTTGATTTCGTGCGCAAGATTATTGAAGATGGCTTGATTCCAGATGATGTAGTTATTCAGGTATTAACCCAAGCTCGCGAAACTTTAATTGATCGCACCTTCGAATCAATCAAGGGTGCCAAGCAAGCAATCGTTCACCTTTATAACTCGACTTCAACTTTGCAGCGTCGGGTGGTTTTTGGCCAAGATAAAGACGGCATCAAAAAGATCGCAACCGATGCGGCGCAATATTGTTTAGATAAAGTCTCAACTGTTCCGGGGACCTTGGTCTCTTTTGAATACAGCCCCGAGTCATATACCGGTACCGAATTAGAATTCGCCGTTGAAGTTTGTAATGCGGTTAACGCCATCTGGAAACCAACCCCAGAATGGAAGACCATCATGAACTTGCCAGCCACAGTTGAAATGGCAACGCCAAATGTTTATGCCGATTCAATTGAATGGATGTGTCGCCATCTAGATAATCGCGACAGCGTGATTGTTTCCTTGCACCCACATAATGACCGTGGCACAGGTGTTGCAGCAGCTGAATTGGGCTACTTAGCAGGCGCCGATCGTATTGAAGGAACTCTGTTTGGCAATGGCGAGCGCACTGGCAATGTTTGTTTAGTGACACTAGGCATGAACTTAGTTAGCCACGGCATTGACCCAATGATCGATTTCTCAAACCTTGATGAAACTCGTCGCACTGTTGAATACGCAAATCAACTTCGCGTTCCAGAGCGTCATCCTTATGGTGGCGATTTAGTTTTCACCGCTTTTTCAGGTTCGCACCAAGATGCCATTAAGAAGGGCTTTGATCACTTAGCAATAGATGCCAAAGCTGCTGGCAAGGAAGTTAAAGATTTCACTTGGGCGGTTCCTTACCTACCTATTGATCCACTAGATATTGGTCGGACCTACGAAGCCGTGATTCGCGTTAACTCACAATCTGGCAAAGGTGGCGTCGCTTACTTGATGAAGAACGAACATCATCTTGACCTACCTCGTCGTCTGCAGATTGAGTTCTCAAAAGTTGTGCAACAAAAGACTGATACAGAAGGCGGCGAAATTACTGGCGATGCCATGTGGCAGATTTTCGAAGATGAATATCTACCAACTGCTAATGACGATAAAAAGTGGGGTCGCTTCCGTTTGAAGGGGTTGTCACAAACATCAGTCCTTGATCAAGATGTGCAGTTAGCTATCTCAATTCTTGATCGTGGCCAATTAGTTGAACTAAGCGGTGAAGGTAATGGCCCAATCGCAGCGTTCTGCAATATCTTGCAGGCATATGGTGTCGATGTTCGCGTCCTTGATTATTACGAGCATGCACTTAGTGCAGGTGGCGATGCATCAGCTGCTGCCTACCTAGAGTGCGCAATCGGCGATGAAGTTTTCTGGGGTGTGGGAATTGATCCAAATACCACCACTGCCTCACTAAAAGCCGTGGTTTCGGCGATCAATCGCGCAATTCGCTAACGGAGCCAGTTACCTCTTTTACCTACACTAGGCACGTGAGCCTCTACCGTGATGAAGCGTTAATTCTGCGCACCCAGAAATTGGGCGAAGCCGATCGCATCATCACCATGCTTACTCGCGAACATGGTCGTGTTCGTGGAGTAGCAAAAGGCGTTCGTCGCACTATGTCTAAATTCGGTGCACGCCTTGAACCCGGTAGCCACGTCGACATTCAATTACATATTGGCAAAACCTTTGACACCGTAACCCAGGTCGAAGCCATTGCAAACTATGGCGACGAATTAGCCAATGATTATCAACGCTGGACCATTGCATCTGCGATTCTAGAAACTACCGAACGATTCACACCACAAGAGCGCGAACCAGCGCTACAAGAATTTAACTTAGTAGTCGGTGCTTTAAAAGTATTGGCTGAAAAACGTTATGACTCTTCCTTAATCCTCGATGCTTTCTTGTTGCGATCACTTGCCATTGGGGGATACGCGCCTTCAATGACTAACTGTTCGCGTTGTGAAAAAGAAGGCCCGCATCGTTACTTCTCTTTAGTTGGCGGCGGTTCGGTTTGTTTAGATTGCCGGCCGTCGGCATCTGCTACTCCGGCAGTGGAAACGCTAAAACTCATGGGTGACTTACTTTCGGGCGATTGGGAAAGTGCGAGTGCAAGTGAACTGCGCAATCGCCGTGAAGCAAATGGTTTGATTACGGCTTATTTACACTGGCACTTAGAACGTGGCTTGCGTAGCATGCCGATGGTGGAGCGCGTATGAGCAAGATTGAAATACCTAATCACGTAGCGATCGTGATGGATGGCAATGGTCGTTGGGCTAAGAAGCGTGGTTTACCGCGCACAGCTGGCCATGAAGCAGGCGAAGCAGCTCTATTTGACGTTGTTGAAGGCGCTATTGAATATGGCGTTAAAGAGATCAGTGCATATGCCTTTAGCACTGAGAATTGGCGTCGCTCTCCTGAAGAAGTTAAATTCCTGATGGGTTTTAATCGCGATGTGATTCGTCGTCGCCGGGATCAGATGAATGAGATGGGTGTGCGCATTCGTTGGGTGGGCCGGCCAAAGCGACTTTGGCAGAGTGTGATTAACGAGTTGGAAATTGCTGAAGAGTTAACTGCCAAGAATAAAACGCTGACTTTGAATATGTGTGTTAACTACGGTGGCCGCTCTGAGATCGTCGATGCAGCCACTGAACTTGCTCGTGATGTGAAGCGTGGCAAGCTAAAAGCAGATGCCATCACCGAGAAAACATTTGCTAAGTATTTAAACCAACCCAAGATGAGTGATGTGGACTTATTCTTAAGATCATCGGGCGAGCAACGCACCAGCAATTTCTTGCCCTGGCAATCGGTCTATGCCGAATTCGTTTTCCTAGATGTGCTTTGGCCAGATGTAGATCGCAAAGTTTTGTGGCGAGCTATTGAGGAATATTCAACAAGAGATCGTAGATTCGGTAAGGCATAGCGACTAGCACTTGCTGCAGAGACCAAAGATTTCTGCAGTATGACCCACTTCGCGAAAACCATGCTCTTTACCCACATTAAGTGCCCATTTTTCAATGGCGCCGCCTTCGATTTCAACGGTTTCACCGCAGCTCTTACAAACTAAGTGATGATGGTGGGTTTCACCACATAGGCGATAAATCGCCTCGCCATCATCGCGACGCAATACATCGACAATTTTGTCATTTACTAAACTCTGTAAAGAGCGATAAACCGTAGTTAAACCAATGCTTTGACCCTCTCGCTGCATCAGTTGGTAAACCTCTTGGGCGCTGGCGAAACCACCGGCTCGCTCTAAAGTGCTAAGTACTCTTGGGTTTGAACGACTCATTTATAAAATATCTACTCGCCAATATTTCCGACGATTAACCACATAGCAACTACGCCAATAACAGTTGCCACCATGGTTAATTTGGAAGGATGTCGGGAATGTGCTTCCGGCAGAATATGCGAAGTTGCTAAGTAGATTACAAAACCCGAGAAGAGAGCTAAATAAATGCCAAGTGAAGGATCGCTAATTGTTATGTAGCTACCGAGGGCTGCGCCACCGATACGCATGATGGCATCAACGCCAAGCAACATAATTGCGCGCTTTGTCCAGTGCCCACTCTTGATTAATAGTGAAACCGTATTTAGACCATCACTAAATGCATGTGACAAGATGGCGATGAAAACGGCAACGCCAAGTGCGTTTGAAATTTTGAACGATAATCCGAGAGCAACGCCGTCGAGGAATACGTGGCCGCCCATTGCGAGTGCACCTAAGGTGCCAGCAATGTTTACGGAGTGGTCATGCTCATGTCCATAATCAGATTCAGCTGGTTCATGTGAACCAAAGATTTGTTCAGCAAAATGCAGAAGTAGAAAGCCGGCCACAAATGCCACTGAAACAACTGGCACGTTTCCAAAGGTGTCCGTATTTAATTCGAAAACTTCTGGTAGCAAATCAAAAGCAACTAGGCCGAGAAGTAATCCAGCTGATAGTCCGAGCACTAAGTGCAGACGATCTCTTGATCTGATTGCTAGGAAGCCACCTGCTGTAGTGGCAAGGACAGTGAGTGCGGCAAGACCGATTGCTAAGTTCATATTGGAAACGTACCACAAATGAAAATGATTTTCATTTCCATAATTGACCCCACTAGGCTCAAGCCATGATCGCGATCGCCAGATTTGAGGTTCCGCTCGGCCAAGCTGCCCAGTTTGAGGCGCAATTAAGCGTGGCATTAGCTGCGTTGGCTGCAGCCCCGGGATACATCGATGGCGAAATTGGTCAGAATCTTGATGAGCTCGGGCTCTGGACAATCATTACCCGTTGGCAAAATGTGGGTTCATATCGCAGGGCGCTTAGTTCGAATCGGGCCAAGTTAGAGGCAATACCTGTTTTAGCGTTGGCTATTGATGAACCAGGTGCGTACGAACTGCCAGTTACCGAGTAAAATTTGGCTTACGTAATTCAACGACAGTTGCGTTGCGCCGACAGCCAGCCGGATGGATAAAACCATATTCACCGGCTCTTATTTACCGGATGAGGTTTTCCCCAATGGCCGTAGATCGTTTAGAAAATATCGTAAGTCTGGCTAAGCGCCGCGGATTCGTTTTTCCTTCATCAGAAATCTATGGCGGCTTGCGCGCATCTTGGGATTACGGCCCACTCGGAGTTGAATTAAAAAATAACATTAAGCGCCAATGGTGGAAATCCATGGTCATGGGTCGCGAAGATATTGTTGGTATCGACTCTTGCGTGATCTTGGCTCGCGAAGTTTGGGAAGCATCTGGTCACGTTGCTACATTTAGTGATCCGCTAACCGAATGTACTGCTTGCCATAAGCGCTATCGCGCCGATCATTTAGAAGAAGCTTACGAAGCAAAGCATAAGAAAGCACCTGAGTCACTAGCAGATGTTAATTGCCCAGCTTGTGGTAACAAAGGCCAGTTCACAACTCCAAAACAATTTAGTGGTTTGTTAAAGACTTATCTCGGACCAGTTGAAGATGAATCTGGATTGGCATATTTGCGCCCAGAAACTGCTCAAGGCATTTTCATTAACTTTGATCAGGTTATGACCACCTCACGCAAGAAGCCACCATTTGGTATTGGCCAAATTGGTAAATCTTTCCGTAATGAAATTACGCCCGGAAACTTTATTTTCCGAACTCGTGAATTCGAGCAGATGGAAATGGAATTCTTTGTTGTCCCTGGCACCGATGAAGATTGGCACCAATACTGGATCGATTACCGACTAGCTTGGTATAAAGATCTAGGTATTAATCCAGATCGTTTGCGTATTTATGATCACCCGAAAGAGAAGCTTTCGCATTACTCAAAGCGCACCGCAGATATTGAATACAAATTCGAGTTTGCTGGCACCGAGTGGGGCGAGCTTGAAGGCATTGCAAACCGCACTGATTTCGATCTAAAAGCGCACTCTGCCGCCTCAGGTAAGGATCTTTCTTACTTTGACCAAGAGAAAAATGAGCGTTGGACTCCTTTCGTAATTGAGCCAGCAGCAGGCGTTGATCGTTGCGCACTTACTTTCTTGATGGATGCTTTCACTGAAGATGAAGCACCAAATGCTAAGGGCGAGATGGAAAAGCGCACTGTGCTTAAGTTTGATCGTCGCATTGCGCCAGTGAAGGTTGCGGTCGTGCCGTTGTCACGTAATGCTGATTTATCACCTCAGGCGCGCGATCT
>CAIXTG010000120.1 GCA_903922325.1 uncultured Actinomycetes bacterium | reverse complement strand
GGTTATGGCGAGCGCACCGGTAATGCTGATCTAGTCACGATCATTGCTAACTTAGAACTCAAGAAAGAAAAGTTGGTTTTGCCAGCAAATGCGCTGCGCGAGTCATTCCGTATTTCACATGCAATTGCTGAGATTACCAATATCAATCCAAGTGCGCGTCAACCATATGTTGGCGTTTCAGCATTTGCACATAAGGCCGGCCTACATGCCAGTGCAATCAAAATTGATCCATCGCTCTACCAGCACGAAGATCCAGAAGCAGTCGGAAACGATATGCGAATGTTGGTCTCTGACATGGCTGGTCGCGCTTCAATCGAAATGAAGTCGCTAGAACTTGGCGTTGATCTCGGGGGAGACCGCGAATTAGTTGGTCGCATTGTTGATCGCGTTAAAGAGATGGAATCTCGTGGCTTCACTTTCGAAGCTGCCGATGCTTCTTTCGAATTGCTACTTCATGAAGAAATCAATGGTTCACGCGCTTCATTCTTTAAAATTGATCATTGGCTAACTTCAGTTGAACGCAATGAAGATGGCAGCATCATCACTAAAGCCGAAGTAACTGTTACCGCACAGGGCAAGCAAATCGTTTGTTCAGGTGCCGGAAATGGTCCAGTTAACGCATTTGATAACGCCCTGCGTAGCGGTTTACAACAGCTTTACCCTGAACTATCGGCCCTTGAATTAACGGATTACAAAGTACGTATTCTTGAAGGTCGCTTAGGAACTGGCGCTATTACTCGCGTATTAGTAGAAACTAGCGATGGCAAAGGTGAATGGAACACTGTCGGTGTTCACGAAAACGTTATTGCTGCCTCTGCGATGGCACTTGAAGATGCCGTTACCTATGGCTTACTAAGGCAGGGTCGCAAACCCGAGTAACCTTTACTCTTATGAGCGCTGATTTTCAATCATTAGTAAATGATTTTCAGCGCCATCTTGAATCCGAACGAAATCTTTCAGTTCATACCGTTCGCGCCTACGTTGGCGATCTGCAATCACTGATCAACCACTTAGAAACTATGGGCAAGAGCGATATCGCAACTCTTGATATGGCGCAGATTCGTTCTTGGCTAGCAAATCAACAAGTTAAAGGTGGAGCACGCACCACGATGTCGCGTCGCGCGGTATCGATACGGTTGTTTACCAAGTGGGCTTTTAAACATAATTATTTGAGCAGCGATGTTGGTTCAAATTTAGCAACTCCAAAAGCACATCGCACTCTGCCCGAAGTTCTAGATGCGGCAAGTACCGGCATTGCGATGGATGCGCTAGCTGCACGAGTTGATGAAGGTGAAGGGCCATTGGCTCTGCGCGATCGGGCAATGGTTGAAGTGTTATATGCCAGTGGGGCGCGCGTAGCCGAACTTTGCGGTTTGGATTTACAAGATATTGATTACGAACGCCAAACAATTCGAGTCTTCGGTAAAGGCAGCAAAGAGCGCACGATTCCGATTGGCAATCCGGCAATGCGCGCGCTCAAAGCTTGGCTAGCAGATGGTCGCCCGCTACTTATGAAAGAGCAATCCGAGAAATGTGTTTTTATCGGCGCTCGAGGAAAACGAATTGATCAACGAGCTGTGCGCACCGTTGTATATAACGCGCTATCGGCGCTCGAAGGTTTTGAACGCATGGGGCCACATGCTTTGCGCCATTCAGCTGCAACGCACTTGCTCGAAGGTGGTGCTGATCTGCGCACAGTTCAGGAGATACTTGGCCATGCCTCGCTTGCGACAACACAGATCTATACGCATGTTTCTACTGAGCGCTTGCAAGCCGCTTTCAAACAAGCGCACCCGAGGGCTTAGCTAATGAAGATTGAACTATCGCGAGCTTTTGCCGAATTAGAAGAGCATATTAAATCTCCTGATTTTGTACGCGCTGTTTTATCTGGCCGTCGTCGGAATTTAACACCAACAGCTGAGCGCATTGATATCAAGCCGGTATTGCTAAAAGGTGAAGAGAAATTACAGATTCAATCCACTGATGGCCGCCAAGTAACAACTAAGAATTTGAGTGCAAACGAACTAGATTTCGCAGAATTTCTGGGTCAAGGCTTTGCTAATTTGTTAGCCGAGAGCACGAGTGAGAGTTACTCAGTTCGCATTAGCAAGAAAGATGAAGCACTTGTCACTATTGGCCGAGTAAAGCTAGAGCGCGATTTAACGCATGATCGCCAGAAGCAGCGGTTGTTGCCGGAAGACAATCGCATCTTTGCATTACTTGGAATGCATGATGGGCATAAACGGATCAAGCCATCGAAAATGGATAAGTACCGCCAAGTTGAAGAATTCTTAAGGCTGCTAAAACCAACTCTTGATAATGAAGTTGGCGCACAAAGTGAAATCTCGATTGTCGATCTTGGCTGCGGCCATGCCTATTTAACTTTTGCGGTGCAAGAATATTTGAATAGCGCTACTCAAAAAGTAAAAGTACTGGGCGTTGATGAACGCGAAGAATCAAAGCGCCATAATGATCAGATCGCTAATTCATTAGGTGCCGATGCGCAGTTCCTAGTTTCCAAGATTGCCGATACGCCAGCTCAAGTAGTAGATATCGCAATTGCGCTTCATGCATGCGATACCGCAACTGATGATTCGATTGCTTGGGCGGTTAAGAATTCAGCGAAAGTAATTATGT
>CAIXTG010000119.1 GCA_903922325.1 uncultured Actinomycetes bacterium | reverse complement strand
TAAATCCCGTGATCTGGCTGTTCAAAAAGAGAAATTCTTGAATCCAAGTTGCAGAAATTAGAGGCAACTTCATAAGTTGAATCTTCGGATTTGCCATAAACAATAATGAGTTCCCATTCCGAAAAATCTTGGGCAATCGCACTATTGAGGGTTCTGGCTAGCCCATCAGCATTATTCTTAACAATCGTAACTATGCTGACTGAGGCCATGGGCCTATCTTGCCCGATATTTCGGTTTTGATGGTGATTAAAATCTGGCAGATTCTGAAAGTGATGCCTAAAACTAGTAGAATTCTGAAATGCGAATCTTGATAACTGGCGGCGCCGGTTTTATTGGATCCCACTTGACTGATCGACTGGCGGCCGATGGTCACAAAATAACAGTTTTGGATAATTTGGCTACTGGCCGGAAGGAAAACCTTTCGGCACACCTAGGCGGGGAAAGTGTCAATTTCGTCGAGGGTTCAATTCTTGATCTAGAACTTCTAGATGGGCTTATCAAAGATACTGAGTATGTATTTCATCTAGCTGCAGCTGTTGGCGTTTTTAACATTGTAAATCACCCTCTTGATAGCTTGATGACCAATATTAGAGGTACCGAGAATGTGCTCGAGGCTGCGCACAAATATTCAAAACCAGTTTTTGTAACGAGTAGCAGCGAAGTTTACGGAAAGAATATTTCTGACTCTCTCAAGGAATCAGATGATCGTATTTTGGGTGCTCCGATTACTCTTCGTTGGTCATATAGCGAAGCTAAGGCTATAGATGAGTCATTGGCCTATGCCTATTGGGTTGAGAAGAAACTTGAAACTAGAATTGTTAGATTCTTTAACACTGTTGGCCCACGCCAACTTGGTGCTTACGGAATGGTTGTTCCAAGATTTGTACAATTCGCATTAAATAATGAACCAATAACTATTTATGGCAATGGCGAACAAACTCGTTGTTTCGGCCACGTTCTAGACGCTGTTGATGCAGTCGTTAGAATTGCTTTTGCTGATAACACAATTGGAAAAGTAATTAACATTGGTAATGACTATGAGATATCAATAAATGACCTAGCCAAGAAAGTTATTGAGCAAACTAAATCAAAGAGTGAAATTATTTATGTTCCCTATGAAGAGGCTTACGGTGATGGTTTCGAAGACATGGAGCGCCGCGTCCCAAATATAGAACTGATTAAATCTCTCGTTGGATGGGAACCAACCCGCGACCTTTCTAACATGATTTCAGATATTGCTGACTTTCTAAAGTAAGAATAATGAAAAACAAATATAACCGCGTTATGTTTGTGACTAACTCACTTTCTGGTGGTGGAGCTGAACGGGCAACCAATATTCTGGTAAATTCTTTAACGGATTTAGGACTCCAAGTTTCTCTCGTTGCGATTAATTCCGGTACTCGAGATTTAATTGAGCCTAAGTGCCTAGTATTTGAGTTAAAACGCAAGTGGCAGGGTGGCTTGATAAGCGTATTGGCTGCCTATTTTAAGTTTCAGAGAGTTATCTGGAATTGGAAACCAGATTACTTGGTTTTGAACTGTGACATTCCAGAGTTTCTTGGTTCGCTTTCTTTAGGTAAACATAAGCTAATCGCAGTGGAGCAT
>CAIXTG010000118.1 GCA_903922325.1 uncultured Actinomycetes bacterium | reverse complement strand
TGGGTTCCACAAGGCGAACTTGAGGCTATCAATCCCGATGGCACGACGCCTGAACTTCTTCCTTCAACTATTGGTGAAAATGTTGAGGCCACAAAAGTCTCAGCTATTGATGCGCTAACAATTAGATTTGATACAACTTACTCGCTAGAGCCAGAAGATCTACCAGCTGGCATCAAGACAGAGCTTGACTCGGGTTCTATCTTTTCATTTCCCTTTAATCCTCGCGCAGATTATGAAATGGAAACCGGAATTTTGGTTGGTAATGAAAACGGGTATTTTGCGCTAATCGGTCAGCCAGCAACTTATGAGTATTCACAACTTTCCTCAGTTGTTTCAGTAGCCGATGAAAGTGCTTCTGATTCAAGTGACGATCTAGATTTTGAAATGTTCTAGGGGTAATCAATGAAACTACATTTATCTAACGCAACAAATCGCGATGCAACAATCATCGCAACCTCACTGACAGCAAGCGCCGGCGCAACACCTTCTAAGGGTGGCAAGCCTGTGATGTTTAAGCGATATGTCGCAGCAGGCGAAGGCAAGCTCCACGATGCCATGACAAATGAACTTGGTGAGAACTACGCAAAAGAATTAGTTGAGGCTGATCCTGAAATTGATCTCGAGATGGTTGGTCGATTAATTGACGATACTTCAACTGTTCTAATCAATAAGAATTCCGAACCGCTTTATTGTGCTCCCGAAATCCTGGAAATCATCTATGGTCCAGATGGATCTGAAGTTGAGCGACGCACGCCAGTTGAAGTAGCGCCAAATGTGAATGAAGAAATTCCAGTTAAATGGACTGGCAAACTTATTCCTCGCGCTGAGCTAGTCCGTAAATATGCAATTAAGCGTTCAATGCAGCTTCGTCACGTCGATGGTGTTACTTATGACTTTCTCTTTGGTATCGCAAAAGAGCTTGATGAGAAAGATTCAGTGATGCTGCTAGCTGCCGGCGAAGGCGGCAAAGGCCCGCTAGTGCTGCAGGCTAATGGCAGCCCATATCGTGGTTTTCTTGAGGGCCGCATCGATGGTGACAAATTCTTACTACTACTTCACTTATCTGCAATGGAACTTAAAAAGCCAGTTGCTAAAGCGGCTAAGGAAGGTGAATAAGAATGGCGAAATTGGGTAAAGGGTCTATCGAAACCCAAGGTTCATTTACTAATAGTGACTTAATGAGCCAAGTTGTTGCCTATCGCAAAGTCGTAGCTTCTAATTACAACTTAATTGATCCGTTAGATATTGAGAAAAAATTAAGTATTCCTTTATTGGTTTCTACGAAGCTCGATGGCGAACTCTGGTTCTTGTTACACGATGGCGAATGGAAACTGGTATCCCCCACTGGCCGAGTTATTAGTGGCGATATCGAGATTCTGACTGAAGTCAAAGCAGCCAAACTTGCAACTGATTCGATTTATGCCGGCGAACTTCATGTGCTCGGCGAGAGTCGCACTCGCATTGCCGATGTCACCGCGGCCCTTGGCGCTAGCGATAAATCTAAGACCGAAAATCTAGCCTTCAAGGTTTTTGATGTTGTCACATCTGCTGAAGTTTCAGCAATTGGAACTTCATACTCAACGCGTTATGAGGCAATCTCAAAATTACCTAATGGCAAAAACTTTGGTTTCATTCAAAGTGTGCCGACTAAATCAGGTGGCGAAATTTCCGATATTTTCACCCGCGATGTTGAAGGGCTCGGTCTTGAAGGTTTAGTTGCTCGCGCAGACGATGGCCGCACCTACAAAATTAAGCCAACCAAAGAGTTAGATGCCGCGATCTTGGGGTTTACCGAACGACGCGACCCTGATGGCTCGCTACTAGTTAGATCAATTCTGATTGGTGTTATTCAAGACGATGGCAGTTGGGTGCCGCTAACTACTACTGGCAATGTTGGCGACGCAGCATTTCGTAAAGAGCTATATGCCCAGTTGCATCCTTTAGTTCGTGCGAGTTCATATCGCCGCACTAGCGAGAGCTCAGGCGTTATGTATCAGTTGGTAGAGCCAGTTGTAATCGCTGAACTTAAATGCATGGACCTTCAGCTCGAAGATATTCGCGGCCGAGCTATTCGTAATCCTCGCTTAGTCTTTGATAAGTCGGGCTGGCGAGTATCAGGATGGACAAATAGCGCAGCGGTTCATAACGCGATTCTGATCAGATTACGAAGTGATAAGGCAGCAACTGCTGAAGATATCGGATGGAATCAAATCACTCGACAACTTCCAATTCCAGAGTTGAGTGAAGATATTCAGCTTGGTACAAGCGAAATCATCCGCAGGCAAGTCTGGACAAAAGAAGGTGCTGGCAAAGTTGATGTACGTAAATTAGTTCTTTGGAAAACCAATAAAGAATCTGCTGGCTATCCGGCATTTGTTGTCCACTGGACTGATTACTCAGCTACTCGCAAATCCCCACTTGATCGCGAGGTTCGCTTAGCCCCTAACGAGGCAGAGGCAAATAAGATTGCTGAAGCAATGATCGTTGATAACATCAAAAAGGGCTGGAGCGAAGTTACTAAGTGAGAAAATTTGATGATAATTGGGTTATCTCTCCACAAGACATCGTCGGCGAGCTTGAGTGTTCGCACCGATTAGATCTTGAATGGTCAGCTATAAATGATCTAATTGCCAATCCACCTAAAGATCAGAGCGAGGAAGCTAAGCTCCTAACCGATTTAGGCGTTGCGCACGAAACAAAGATTGCCGAATCACAACGTGCAGCTGGTTCTTTTCTTGATATTGGAAAACCATCATTCACACCAGAAGCACTAAAGATCGCTCATGATCGCACACTCCAAGCGGCTGCAAGCGGCGTTGAAACAATTTATCAGGCGACTTTCTTTACAAGTGACTTTCTTGGTTTTGCCGATTTTCTAATCTTGGTTAAAGATGAAGAAGGTAACCCGGTTAAAGATCAGCAAGGTCGATTCGTTTATGATCCCGTAGATGCGAAATCAGCTCGCAGTGCAAAGCGGGCTGCTGTACTCCAGGTGGCTGCCTACGCTGCAATCATGAAGGAAATAGGCCTTGCCACGCCAAAATCAGTTCACTTGTGGCTAGGTGGAGATAAGAAATGGTCTGTGCCAGCGCTAGATGTAATTGATCTTGCCCAATATTTTATGAAACGGGTTAGGGCGAAGATTTCTAATATCTCAGCTGCTCCACAACCACTCTGGGCTCCTCCAAAGGAATCTTGCACCCGTTGCCGCTGGCAAGACAATTGCGAACTTGGGCGCGAAGAAGCGCAAGATCTCTCGCTAATTCAAGGTATCCGAGGCAATACTCGCTCGCTCTTAGTTGCGAACGGCATTAAAACTATCGATGACATGGCAGCTGCTACCGATGAACAACGGCCTAAATTGCCACGCGAAGTATCTAAAGAAACTTTTGCGAAATTACGTGATCAAGCAGATATTCAAAAACGTGGTCGAGACTTAAAGAAAATAATTTTCGAGGTGCGCGACCAAACTGCTTTTGGTCTTTTACCTCTTTCGTCTCCTGGCGACATTTGGTTTGACATGGAGGGCGATCCATTTGCAAACGATGGTTCTGGCTTGGAATATATGTTTGGTTATCTATGGGCTGCCGAAAATGATTTCGAATTTGCCACTTTCGATGCTCGCAATAGTGATGAAGAAAGAATTGCCTTTAAAGATTTCGTTGATTACTTAATTGCTAGACGCACACAATTCCCTGAGATGCATGTTTATCACTACGCCGCTTACGAAGTCAGTGCTCTACTTCGATTGGCGCAGCGTCACGGCATTTATGAATTTGAAGTTGATAAATTAGTTCGCGAAGGGCTCTTTGTAGATCTCTATTCTCTCGTTCGCCGAGCATTCCTATTCTCTACTCAGTCGCTATCAATTAAGAAAATCGAACCGATCTACTGGGACGGCAACCGCGATAAAGAAGTTGCAAATGCGGTTGGTAGCGTCGTGGAATTCGAAAAAGCGCTGGCTCTTCTCTCTGAAGGCAAAGAGGCTGAATTTCTTAAGATTCTTGGGCAAATTAAGGATTACAACAAGGACGATGTTGATTCCACTCGTCAATTAGATGTCTGGATTCGCAAACAAGCTGAACTAGCCGGTATCGATATCGGTGAAATGCGACCATTGGCGCAAGTCAAATATGACGATGAACCAGAGCTAGAACGTGAAGAGCCAATCGCTTTGCAACTTCTAGCCGATGTGCCACTTAAGCGCGAAGACCGCAATGAAATTCAGCAAGGCTTGGCGCTCCTATCAGCAGCTATCTCATTTCATCACCGCGAAGATCGCCCAGTTTGGTGGAACATCTTTGATTTAGCACTAAAAGAGAAAGATGAACTTGAAGGCGTAAATGAAGTAATTGTTCCGACAAAGGTAACCACAACGGCTTGGGCAACTTCTGGAAAACAGAAGAATAAACGACGCCAAGTAACTATCGAAGCCGAAGGCGTTGACTTGCAACATGTGCTCGATTACGAACACGTGCCTCAAGTACTTTATGAATTCGCACCCGAGGGTTTTAAAACAATTCAAGGTAGCACTCGTGGATTTGCAGATGCCTCAATTATCGATATCTCAGAGTCATCAGTTGTGATCGAAGAAATTGAAAAGAAAGGTACTGGTACCTGGGATTTAGAGCCAATAGCCCTTCTGCCAGGTGCTCCAATTAAAACTTACACAATTGAAAAGATCATTAGAGAGGAACTCGGAGGCGGCACAGTTTCACGTCGCGATGCTGGCGAAGCTATTTTCCCTAATGCCGCTTGGTGCGATGTGTTGTTGCGCAGAGCGCCAAGGCAGATTTCAGGCGCACTAGTTAAAACAGGTGACTCAGTTGCCGACATTACAAATGCGCTTCTTGAAAGCGATAACAGTTATATAGCGGTTCAGGGTCCCCCAGGTACTGGTAAAACTTATGTAGGAGCTCATGTAATTTCTAAACTTGTAACCTTGGGTTGGAAAATCGGTGTTGTTGCGCAATCTCACGCGGTTGTTGAGAATTTAATGGATAGTGTTAAAAAGAATAATCCAGATGCGCCAATGGCCAAGAAAGGTCAATCAGCAAAGAACCGTCCCAGTTACCATGTTGACGATGTTGCTAATTGGGCTGCTGGCAAAGTTGGCTCAGGTTATGTAATCGGTGGAACTACTTGGACGTTTAGTAAAACTGATGTCCGGTTACTTGATTTAGATTTAATGGTTATTGATGAAGCTGGCCAATACTCTTTGGCTAACTCATTAGCTGTTATTTCAGCCGCCAAGCGAGCTCTTTTACTTGGTGACCCACAACAACTTCCACAAGTTAGCCAAGGAAATCACCCAGAACCTGTCAATGAGTCAGCACTTTCACACTTGCTCGGCACAAATAAAACTATGCCAGATCATCTTGGTTTCTTCCTTGATGCAACTTTCCGGTTGCATCCAAAATTGGCTGCCCCGGTATCAAGGCTGCAATATGAAGATCGACTTCATTCAGATGCCCGGTGCGAACTTAGAAAACTTGAGGGCACAGATCCAGGTCTACATATTGTTGAAGTTGACCACATTGGAAACACTGTCTCTTCAGTCGAAGAAGCTGATGAGTTAATAGCAAGAATCCCAACCCTAATTGGCAAGTCCTGGACACCAGTTACATCAGCAGGCCAGCCAGATTCAGCAAGACCGCTTACCGAGAAAGATATTCTGGTTGTTACTGGATATAACGCTCAGGTCAGATATCTGAAATCACGACTTCGTGATGCTGGTTTAGGCGATATAAAAGTTGGCACCTTCGATAAATTCCAAGGTCAAGAAGCGCCTATCGTTTTTGTATCTATGGTTACCTCTTCAAGTGAAGATCTGCCGCGCGGAATCGAATTCTTGCTCTCGCCAAATCGTTTAAATGTGGCCATCTCTAGAGCTCAATGGGCCTGCTTTGTTCTTCGTTCACCGCAGCTTTCGGTAATGGAACCAGTCTCACCTGAAGGTATGGTCATGCTGGGTAAATTCATAACGTTGTGTAAATAGCGATCTTTTCAGGATCGCTTCTATCTCAATATGGCTAAAGCTCAATCTCTGACATAGGCTTTCCCTATGTCTTGGCATTCCCCAATCTTGGGATTAATTCGCAGTTATCCAATGACGACTGATAACTCCTACCAGGCAGACGTCAAAGAGCACTACATAGAACTGCCAGGACCAACAACTGCAGTTATTGGCAAGAATGGTTCTGGGAAAACTTCGCTTTTGAAAGAATTAGCTCTCATTCTGCGACCAGATCTAGAAATTGCGGACCATAATCCAAGGCGCGGTTTCATGTTAGGCAGTTTGATAATTGATCATCCAAAAAACCTCGAGGAACATAAACGACTAAATGTTTCGGCACGAGA
>CAIXTG010000117.1 GCA_903922325.1 uncultured Actinomycetes bacterium | reverse complement strand
TTAGTTTTGCCGCCCCTGCTTCAAATGGTGGCTCTGTGATTACTTCGTATACAGCTATTTCAACTCCTGGTGGAATCACCAAGACACTTACTCAAGCAGGTGGCGGAACATTTACATTTGACACTCTGCAGCCTGGTACTTCATACACATTCGCAGTTACCGCAACTAACAACATCGGAACATCTGCTGCAGCCACATCGAATTCGATTAAGACAATCGCTGCAGATGTAGCTTCGATAGCATCGCTTACCTTTAACGATGATGGGTCGGGAACCGCTGGCAAGATAACGTGGGTGGGCAAGAATATTGATTCAGTTTTATATAACGGTCCATCTAGTTCATACCCTGGGCCATTTAATTACGGGGCATTTACTAGTGGTTGGAATGGAACTATTCGTAATTTAACGCCGGAAACTTCATACACAATTTCAATCTTTGTTGTTAGTGTCGATGGGGTAGGCGAGTCCAAGAGTTTGACCTTTAAAACAGGTGCTAAAACCGATGTGGTTAAGAATTTGGCCTATTGGAACACTTGGCTCAAGGCCAATACCTTCTTGCCAAACGAAGCAGATAGCTTGATCTCACTATTAAATAAGTTCAGCGCACTTGAAACTTCGTCATATCGCTCATATTTCAAGGTGCCTAATTCACGCGTTTTAACCGTTGCGGCTACTTCATTAACACCTAAGTCATGTTCGATCATTGCTACAACCGCAAAAGTTGATGCGGGGTTAGTTAAAGCGCTGACGAATGAGACCTGCACGATTTCCTACACAGTTTCTGGTGGCTCAAAAGCGCCTGCCACACTGGTTAAGGATTTTGTTTTTAAGAAGGTTGGATAACTGATCCAATAAGTGGGTTGTGAGGGACTCGAACCCCCGACCCGGTGATTAAGAGTCACCTGCTCTACCAACTGAGCTAACAACCCGAGAAAGGGCAAACCCTTTAACGATTGGCAGACCCTATCAGCGAAACGGTCTACCTTGGAAATCCATCAAACGTGGCGTATTGCCGCCTAAATAAACTCTAAAGTGCTTCTTTACCTGTCTCGCCAGTGCGAACACGCACTACAGAATCAACACTAGTTACCCAGATTTTTCCATCACCAATAGCGCCGGTATTGGCAGTCTTAACAATGAGATCAAGAATTCTTTCGTAGTTCTCATCATCGGCTAGAACTTCAATGCGTGCCTTTGAAATGAAATCAACGGTGTATTCAGCACCGCGATAAATCTCTTTGTGGCCTTTTTGTCGGCCAAAGCCGCGAACTTCAGAAACTGTCATGCCATGGACGCCAGCTTCATGCAAGGCATCTTTAATGTCATCGACTTTGATTGGCTTAACGATTGCGGTGATCAGTTTCATTTCTTACTTTCTCTTCTCGTCTTTGAGTTTGAGGATGGATAGATTCTAGTAGGTGTTTAGTTAGTAACGGTTAGCATTTCCAGAAATATCGTAAGCAGATTCGGCGTGATAAGTCGTATCTAGGCCGGTTAGTTCATCTTCTCGGCTAGCTCGGAATCCGACCGTTTTTGAAATCACTGTCGCGATTAACCAGGTGGCAGTAAAAGAGAATGCAGCAGTGGCAATGATGGCAATTGATTGCTTGCCCAAAAGATCTGTGCCGCCACCATTTAGAAGACCTAAACCACCAGCTGAGTTTGCAGTTGTGGTTGCTAGTAAACCAATGCCTAACATTCCAAGTAATCCACCAATACCGTGAACACCAACGACATCGAGTGAATCGTCATAGCCCCACTTGTATTTACGTGAAACGGCAAATGCCGAAAGTGCACCAGCGATTAATCCAAGTACCAATGCGCCTAGCGGATTTACGTAGCCGCAGGCAGGAGTGATTGCTACGGCGCCAGCAATAGCACCAGATGCGATACCGAGTGTGGTTGCTTTGCCGTCGCGGAAACGTTCAAAGAGAATCCAAGACATCGCAGCAGCTGCAGTAGAAATTTGAGTATTAATCATGGCTGTTGCAGCAAGAGAGCCGGCAGATAAAGCGCTACCTGCGTTAAATCCAAACCAACCAAACCAAAGCATGCCAGCGCCAAGAAGTACTAGTGGCATGTTATGTGGTCGCATACTTTCGGTTTTAAAACCTTCGCGCTTTCCAAGAACTAATGCAAGTGCTAAAGCTGCTGCACCTGAATTAATTTCAACAACTGTGCCGCCAGCAAAATCTAGAGCGCCCAATTTGTCGATGATCCAGCCACCCTCTCCACCTTGGCTGGCAAATGCCCAATGTGCAATTGGTAGATAAACCAAAGTAATCCAAACGCCTACGAAAATAAGCCAGGAACTAAATTTTGCGCGATCAGCAATAGCACCAGAGAGAAGCGCCACAGTGATGATCGCAAAAGTTAATTGGAACATTGCAAAAGCCAGAGTCGGAATTTGATGACCTTCTGAGCCAGAGAGTTGATCTAAAGTATTTGCTAAACCGAGGTGATCAAGATTTCCGATTAGCCCACTTTGTGATTTTCCGAAAGCCAATGAATAGCCATAGATAACCCAGATCATCGTTGTAATACCGATTGCCGAAAATGACATCATCATCATGTTTAGAACGCTCTTCGCGCGAACCATGCCAGCATAAAAAATCGCTAGACCATGAGTCATGAAAAGAACTAGTGCGGCGCTAATTAGCACCCAAGCTGTATCTCCGCTATTAATCACTTCAGACCTCTCCAAGTCCAAGGCTGCGCCTATTTATAAGGAGGAATACTAAAGC
>CAIXTG010000116.1 GCA_903922325.1 uncultured Actinomycetes bacterium | reverse complement strand
CTGGCATGATCGCCTCAGGTCTAGTGAATAGTGGCTTTCAGAACATTGCGATAAATATTCCACTTGAACGCGTTATGGGTGCGATCAAACGACTTCGTGGCACGCCGCTACCAATTACTAGTTACTTCATTGGTAAAGCTATTTCGGTCTTTGCCAGCATGGCAGTGCAAGTTATTATCTTGCTAATTATTGGCACCGCTTTCTTTGGCTTAAATATGCCAACTGAGCCAAGCAAATGGCTGACCTTTACTTGGGTTTTGATTCTCGGAACCACCAGCTCGACAGCTTTAGGAGTTGCTTTCTCAGCTGTACCAAAAAATGGCCGTGGCGCCTCTGCGATAGTTTCACCCGTTGTCATAGTTTTGCAATTCTTTAGTGGCGTGTTTTTTGTCTTCACCCAATTGCCAGGCTGGATGCAACAAGTTGCCGCAATCTTCCCGCTTAAGTGGTTGACCCAAGGAATGCGCAGCGTTTTCTTGCCTGATACATTCGCCGCTCAAGAAGTTGCCCAAAGTTGGGAAAGCGGTCGCACAGCACTCATTCTTTTTGCTTGGCTGATAGCCGGCCTCTTCCTAGCTGTTAAAACTTTTCGCTGGGAGAATAAGTGAAACGTCTTGGGCTAATACTGCTCTTGATATTTTCGCTAGGCGTTAATGGGGCAAGTGCCGCATCGAAAATTAAACCATCGCCCTCACCAAAGTGGCCCCCAGTTGGCTTCACCGTTAAAGGTGAGATTTACGCCAAAGTTCCAACTGTTAAAGAGTTAGTTGGCATTGCCTCAAACAGTAAAGTCATTACCGCGCAGTTAGCCCAAAAAGTTGATGGCGTACTTATTTGTCAGAAGTATTCCTGTGGCGCAATAACCGTGGCTTCAACAAATGGTTGCTCGTGGTGGGAAGTTAAATCAAAGGTAATTGGCCCGAAAAACTTAGAAGATAGAACCATTACAACTTTTGGCACGATTCGAACAACTACAACTGGAACTGCAAAAAAGGTCTATAAAACAATACTTTTAATCAGTTCTGAAGATATTGAGCGCGGAAACAAAATCTCAAATATAAATGTGATCTGCCATCATGCGCCTGCTACCGAGACGCTAAAAACTAATGTCTATACGCCGACGGTGAGTTAATAACTAAATTCGGTTAGCGATTAGCTCCAGGTACCCAAAGTTCATCGCCTTGCTCCTTATTAGAGATTCGAGCAAGCACGAAAAGTAAATCAGATAGGCGATTTAAATACTTTGCCGCAAGTGGATTAACGCCGCCGCCAAAAGCGTGAATTGCAGCCCATGTGCATCGCTCGGCACGACGAGCAACTGTGCGAGCAACATGCAAGTTAGCCGCAGCCAAAGTGCCGGAAGGCAATACAAATGAGCGAAGTGGCTCTAATTGTTCATTGAAAGCATCAATTTGTTCTTCCAGATAAGTAATCTGTGATTCGAGAACTCGTAGTGGTTCGATTTTTGGTTCATCTACTACCGGGGTGCAAAGATCGGCGCCCACATCGAAGAGATCATTTTGAATGCGAATCAATAGCGGCTTTAATTCGGCCGGCAATGTGTCGGCACATAGAGCAACACCAATTGCCGAGTTAGCTTCATCAACCGTGGCATATGCCTCAAGTCGTGGATCATTCTTCGAAGTGCGGCTCATATCGCCGAGTGAAGTAGTTCCGTCATCGCCAGTTTTTGTGTAGATCCGCGTTAAATTAACCATGGGGAGAGCCTAATCGGGCAGATAAGATACGACCACTCGAGAAACTAGCTAATTAACCTGATCAAAAAGGAGGCATCGCCGTGGCTGCTGTAGACCGCTTTCGCGTAGTAGGCGGCGCCCGCTTAGTTGGCGAAGTCACTGTTAGCGGTGCAAAAAATTCAGCTCTAAAACTTATGGCTGCTTCACTCTTAGCTGCTGGCAAGACCACGATTCGAAATGTGCCCGATATTGCAGACGTCGACATCATGGCTGATCTGCTTACCCGCTTGGGTTGCACGGTAGAGCGCAGCCCTGACTCTGTGACCATTGATGTGCCTGAAGTCCCTGGCCATCGCGCCGATTACGATTTAGTACGAAAAATGCGCGCCTCAATTAACGTTTTAGGTCCACTAGTTGCTCGAGTTGGTAAAGCTGAAGTTGCACTACCTGGTGGCGATGCCATTGGTTCGCGTGGTTTAGATTTTCATATTCGCGGTCTCGAATCTTTAGGTGCTAAGGCACATAATGAACATGGTTATGTAATTGCCGAAGCGCCTAACGGGCTAACCGGTGCTGAAATTGTCTTGGATTTTCCAAGTGTTGGCGCAACCGAAAACTTAATGACGGCTGCAGTGCTGGCAAAAGGTGTAACCACGATTGATAACGCAGCTCGCGAACCAGATTTAGTTGATCTCGGAAATTTCCTAATTTCAATGGGTGCCAAAATCGAAGGCCTCGGCACACCGCTAATCACAATCACTGGTGTTGCAAAAATGCACCCAACTGATCACGCCACTATTGCAGATCGCATCGTCACTGGCACTTGGGCATTTGCTGCAGCCATGACCCAAGGTGACATCACGATTAACGGAGCACGTGCGCAAGATTTAGAGATTCCACTTGAGAAATTAACTGCCGCCGGTGCAATCGTTACTTCAAATGAAAACTCAATTCGGGTGCGTATGGATTCTCGGCCAAAAGCAATTGATGTTTCAACGCTTCCCTACCCTGGTTTTCCTACAGATCTGCAGCCAATGGTTATTACGTTAAATGCCATTGCAACTGGAGATGCCATAGTGACCGAAAACGTTTTCGAAGGTCGCTTTATGTTCGTTAATGAATTGATCCGATTAGGCGCACAAATCACTATCGATGGCCATCACGCAGCTATAACAGGGGTAGAAAAGCTCTCTAGTGCACCTGTTGTCGCAACTGATATCCGCGCTGGTGCAGGCTTAGTTTTGGCTGGTTTGGTAAGCGATGGCATAACTTTTGTAGAAGATGGCTATCACATTGATCGTGGTTACCCTGATTTTGCTAAGCAATTACGCGCACTTGGGGCTGACGTAACTCGCGAGCTATAAATCTTCTTGTTTTAAAGCAGAAAAAATCCCGGTAGATATTTCTACCGGGATTTTTACTTAGAACTAATTAGCCAACTGACTCGGTCAAGATTGAAACTCGATCATTTGATACTGATAAGAACCCACCATGGACATTGAATTCTTGGGTTGTTCCATCGGTACTTTTAATGCTCACTGCTCCGTCGACTAGAACACCAAATAAAGGTGCGTGACCTGGCAATACGCCAAGATCACCTTCGGTTGTGCGAGCTGAAATAAATGAAGCCTCGCCTGACCAAACCTTCTGTGTTGGTGAAACTACTGCGACTTTAAGTGTCATGAGTTAGTTCTTCGCCAATTCAGCAGCACGGCGCTCAACATCATCGAGGCCACCGCACATGAAGAATGCTTGTTCTGGAACGTGATCGTACTTTCCATCAGCAAGTGCTTCGAATGCTGCGATTGTGTCGACTAGTGGCACGAATGATCCTTCGATACCGGTGAAGACCTTTGCTACGAAAGTGTTCTGTGACAAGAAGCGCTGGATACGACGTGCGCGACCTACCAAGATACGGTCTTCTTCAGAAAGTTCATCAATACCAAGAATCGCAATGATGTCTTGTAGATCCTTATAGCGCTGCAAGATCTGCTTGATGCGGTTAGCAACCTGGAAGTGGTGCTCACCGATGTAGCGTGGATCAAGGATGCGTGAAGTTGAGTCAAGAGGATCTACAGCAGGATAAATACCAAGCTCAGAGATCGGACGAGACAAAACAGTCGTTGCATCTAAGTGCGCGAAAGTAGTGTGTGGCGCTGGGTCTGTGATGTCATCTGCAGGAACATAAATTGCCTGCATCGATGTAATCGAGTGACCACGAGTTGAAGTGATGCGCTCTTGTAGCTGGCCCATTTCATCAGCAAGTGTTGGCTGGTAGCCCACAGCTGATGGCATACGGCCAAGCAGAGTTGATACTTCAGAACCTGCTTGTGTGAAGCGGAAGATGTTGTCGATGAAGAGCAATACATCTTGCTTCTGCACATCGCGGAAATATTCCGCCATAGTTAGCGCTGAAAGTGCAACGCGAAGACGCGTGCCAGGTGGCTCATCCATTTGACCGAACACTAAGGCGGTCTTATTGATAACACCGGTCTCGGTCATTTCTAGGAACAAGTCGTTACCTTCGCGAGTACGCTCACCAACACCGGCGAATACAGATACACCACCGAAGTTTTCAGCTACGCGATAAATCATTTCCTGAATCAAAACTGTCTTACCAACACCTGCACCACCGAATAGACCGATCTTTCCACCTTTTAGATAAGGTGTTAGTAGATCGATAACTTTGATACCGGTCTCGAACATTTCATT
>CAIXTG010000115.1 GCA_903922325.1 uncultured Actinomycetes bacterium | reverse complement strand
TCAATACGAGCAATCCAATTTTCATTAAGAATTTTTGCAGCGAAGTAAGTTTTCCAACCTACAAAGCCCACTTGTCCTAATGGATCAGATTTAGAAGGCGTACCAGGATTCAATACACTTGGAGTGATTGAGTTAGCACCTTTTAATGGCACTAGACCATATGCTTCTTTAGCAACGAATATCATTGGATAAACGTCGATGTTAGTTGCATTGTCAGCAATCAAACCAGTTGATGCAACCGCTGCACCAGCTGCTTGGAAAGGCACCATCAATGGAGTCAAGATAAAACGAATAGATTCAACAGAACCTAATTCTTCAGGACACAAAGGTTGACGTGATCCGTAAGAAGCAACAGGCGTGAAACCTGCTAAGGCACGAATATCAGCTTCTAAATCAGTGTGACCGAAAGCAATATAACCACCTTCAATCGCTTTTGTTGCATAGCCTGGTGAAGATGAAAGCATAGATGTAACAGGTTTACCTCTGTTAGCACGTAATGCTCTTACCACCGCACGGATACGATCAAGAGTGATTTTAGAGTTTACAGAGACGCGAGTCGTGTGAGCGATAGTGTCATAGAACACGTTAGTGCCAGCTTTAATAGCACCGTAAGTGATCATTTCAACAGTTTCAGCGGCTTGTTCACCAGCCATCATCGCTGCATCTTTTAAGACTGGATCTTCAGCCAAATCATCTACTTTGTCAGTAATGGCAATAACAGCGCCATACTGAGCGATTTGCACAGTGACATCTTCATACGTCATTTGTTGTGAAGTTGGAGTAACACCTTCAGACAACGCAGTAGTAGAGATAGCGAAAGGAACAGGACGACGAAACTTTACAGTGTCGGCTTTGTTAGAAGGTAGTGGTTTAGACTGACCGAATTTAGATAGAACCAAAATTGGCTCTGCGTGAGATAACATCTCGGTTGCAGCCCAAGCTGCCGTTCTTTGACTAATGGTGCCATAAGTAGTATTGGCCATAAATAATTCCTAATATAAAAATAATTGAAAACAACGGTTCTTAGTTGTCCAAAATCTATACAAGGGATTATTATTTGGCCGGCTATAACGACTAGCGGGCGACAAAACCATCATACTGTTTGGTGTTTCCTGTTAAGGAACCCAGCTCTTTAGACTGGGCTTTGCTCTGTCTCCCGACAGTGCCTTACTTCTTTTTGTTCGCGTAGTATTCCCACGCTGAACTAAAGTCATCCGGTGCCGATGATGATTTACTGACACCTTTACTCTGAACTGCGACATTACCGGCTAATTTAGTTTGCCGACGTTGTGCCAATTCATTTGATTTGTTCTTTGTACCTTGAAATGAGCCGATCAGATATTGATAATCACGGGCATCATAACTACTAGACATTGCTTGAATCGCTGAGGGTTGCTCAGTCAACCAGTTTTTGTACTCATTACCAGCAACGATTTCTCGCCATTCCGGTATGTTCGAGTCGATAATATTGATTTGCGTATCGATGTAGCGCTGCTCATCTTGACGATCATTTTGTTGCTGGATAGGCGCTAGACGTTGGTCCAGGTCGCCATAC
>CAIXTG010000114.1 GCA_903922325.1 uncultured Actinomycetes bacterium | reverse complement strand
TCGATCACTTTGTAATCTGGCCATTGATACAAATGAGCTGCTGCAGCAGATTTCATAAAACTCAAATCGAAAGGCGAGTTATGTGCAACTAAGACAGTTTCAAATTCCGATCCAAGGAAATCCAAAAATGTTGGTAGCACTTGATCGATTGACGGGGCGTCGGCCAACAGCGAATCAGTAATACCAGTTAGCGATGTTATGAAGTCAGAGAGTAAATGGCCGGGATTTACAAAGGTTTGTAACTCTCCAATTACTTCACCACCGAGAACTTTCACAGCGCCGATTTCCGTAATCGCTGCGCCAGTAGATGGGGCAGCACCCGATGTCTCCAAGTCAAAGACGACGAAAGGCACATCTACCAACAAACGCGATGCATCCGACATAAATGTAAGGCTAATGCATGGCTCTGACAGTGACTTCTTAGTACGCTAAAGATATGACTGCACTTGGAGCGCCTAAAGGCTTAATTGATGAAGCGCTATCTAAGATCGAATCGATTGATCAGAATGGCTACAAGCTCAATTCAGTGTTGGCGGTGGCCAATGATCTTAAGTTCAACCAGAGTGAAGGCCCACTCGCCGGAATTCCAATCTTGATCAAAGATAATATTGAAGCGATCGGATTGCCTGCCACGGCCGGTTCACTCGCACTGCAGGATACAGAAGTAGTTCGTGATTCGACTATTGCAAAGCGACTACGTGATGCTGGTGCAACAATCATCGGAAGCACCAATCTTTCGGAATGGGCAAATATTCGATCTAGTAAATCCACAAGCGGTTGGTCTGCTGTTGGCGGATTGACTGCCAATCCCTGGAAGCACGCACATAGCCCTGGGGGATCATCATCTGGTTCAGGAGCCGCCGTTGGCGCTGGCATTGTTGCCATGGCAGTTGGCAGCGAAACTGATGGATCCATAGTTTGTCCAGCATCCTTAAATGGATGTGTTGGAATAAAACCAACAGTCGGGTCGATTCCCAGAGATGCGATGATTCCAATCAGCGCCAGTCAAGATACTCCAGGACCAATGGCGCAAACTGTCGCGCAAGCAGCTGCCTTGTTAGATGTACTTACTAATAGAGAAATTTACGCTAAAGCTGCTGAATCAGATCAAGCGTTGCGAATTGCCTTCGTCAAAGAATGGGTTACTGAGGACGACGGCACAAACCAGATCTTTACTGATCTGCTCTCTAAATTAAGCGGTGCAAATATAAAATTTTCAGAGATTTCCCTTCCTGCACCAACAGATGAAGATGGAACTGCCGAATTCCAAGTGTTAATGCACGAGTTAAATGAAGATTTGGCAACGTACTTGAACGCTCGCCCCGGAGCTCGGGTTCGCTCGTTATTGGATGTTGTTGACTTCAATTTTGCGAATGCCAGCGATGAGTTGAAATATTTTGGGCAAGAGTTCTTTGAGCAGGCCCTGAAACTTGGGGGTCGAAATGCGAGTTATAAAAAACTGCGGGCCGAGAATTTAGATTGGGCGATAAATAGAGTCTTAAACCCTGGCTTTGCCGACTTTGATATTTTAATTGGCCAGACATATTCACCCGCCTGGAAAAGTAACTTAGGAG
>CAIXTG010000113.1 GCA_903922325.1 uncultured Actinomycetes bacterium | reverse complement strand
GTCGAAGTCACGCCTGATATTGCACTGATTGGCAACTAGTTTTAATCGGCTTCCTAATAGGATTCAGGCATGAGCGACGATACTTTTTACGGCCCAGATTTCGAGCTACTTTCCAAACAAGATCCAGATATTGCTGGAGTTGTTTTATCTGAGCTAAAGCGTCAACAACAGAACTTGCAGCTAATTGCTAGCGAGAACTTTACTTCTCGCGCTGTTTTAGCGGCACTTGGTTCAACTCTTTCAAATAAATATGCCGAAGGTTATCCAGGCAAGCGCTACTACGGCGGTTGTGAAGAAGTAGATAAGGCCGAAATTATTGCGATTGATCGTGCTAAAGAACTTTTCGGAGCCGATCACGCAAATGTGCAACCACATTCAGGTGCAAGTGCAAACGTTGCGGTTTACCAAGCATTTACTAAACCGGGCGATACTGTGCTTGCAATGTCGCTGCCTCACGGCGGTCACTTAACTCATGGTTCAAAAGTTAACTTTTCCGGTAAGTGGTTCAACGTTGTTTCATATGGCGTTCGCGAGGACAACGAGCTAATTGATTACGATCAATTGCGCGATCTAGCTATTGCTAATAAGCCAAAGATGATCTGTTCAGGTGCTACCGCTTATCCAAGTTTGATCGACTTCGAAAAAGTTCGCCAGATTTGCGATGAAGTTGGCGCAATCATGTGGGTTGATGCGGCGCACTTCATTGGTCTAGTGGCCGGAAAAGCGATTCCGTCGCCTGTGCCGTATGCAGATGTTGTTTCATTTACAACTCATAAAGTTTTGCGTGGCCCACGTGGTGGCATGATCTTGACTAAAGCAGAACACGCAGCAGCCATTGATAAAGCTGTTTTCCCAGGCATGCAAGGTGGCCCAATCATGTCGGCAGTTGCTGGCAAAGCTGTGGCGCTTAAAGAATGCGCTCAGCCGGCTTATCAAAAGTACGCCAAGGACGTTATTACTAACGCTAAAGCCCTTGCTGCCGGCTTAGAAGCCGAAGGCATGCGCGCAGTATCAGGCGGAACTGAAACTCACTTAGCACTAATCGATATTCGTAGCACTGGCGTTAATGGCAAAGTTGCGGACGAGCGTTGTGGATTAGCGGGCATCAGTTTGAATAAGAATTCAATTCCATATGACCCAGAAGCGCCTTCAGTAACAAGTGGTATTCGTGTTGGTTCGCCAGCAACGACCACCCAAGGTATGGGTGTAAATGAGATGAAAACTATTGCTAACTTAATTGCTCGCGCAGTTAAGAATGAAGACGAAAGTAAATTTGCTGGCATCAAGGCTGAAGTTCATGCTTTGACTGCGCAATTCCCCATCTACGAAGCTTAAGCAGCTCGATTTTAAATGCGTGAATATCTAGTAACTCTGCTGATCGCAGCAGCGCTCTGCTATTTGATCACACCGCTAGTTCGCAAGTACGCAATTAAGTTTGGCGCAGTTGCTCAAGTTCGTACCCGCGATGCACACACCACTCCGACTGCTCGTTGGGGCGGGGTAGCGATGTGGCTCGCAATGACCTTTACCTTCTTAATCGTCAATCACTTCTCGTTAGTTGGAAAATCATTTGGCCGCGAAGCTCAAGGAATTTTCTTGGCCGCCACATTTATTGTTTTACTGGGCATGGCAGATGATCGATATGAACTTGATTCGCTTACTAAGTTAGCCGGTCAGGCATTGGCTGCTGGAATTTTATTGCTCTACGGTGTTCAAGTTCTCTGGATTCCGGCCAGTGAAGTTATTACCTTGCCGGCCAGCATTGGTCAGTTCTTAACAGTATTAATTGTTTTAGTAACGATAAATGCGGTGAATTTTATAGATGGGTTAGATGGTTTAGCTGCTGGAATTGTGGCTGTTTCGGCTGCTGCGTTCTTCGCTTTTTCTTACTTGTTAGCCGTTGTTTACGGCTTCTCGCGCGCTGGTGCTCCTTCGCTGATGACAGCGGTAATCATTGGTGTTTGCATTGGTTTCTTGCCACATAACTGGCACCCGGCTCGCATCTTCATGGGTGATTCTGGTTCGATGTTGCTTGGCTTAGTTTTAGCTTCATCTGCAATTACTTTAACTGGCCAGATTGATCCGAATGCAATTTCTGAGGCAAAACTAGGTCCAACTTTGTTACCGCTGTTTTTACCTTTTGCAGTTTTAGCAATTCCACTTTCAGATTTAGTACTGGCAATTATCAGACGTTTGGCAAAAGGAAAATCACCTTTCTCGCCCGATAAAGAACACCTTCATCACCGATTGATGAGTGCGGGCAAGACACAACAGCGCACCGCAGTGATTATGTATTTAGCAACAGCCACAATTGCATTTCCAGTAACGATCGCTGCATTTGAGCCAATTTGGGTCGCAGCACTTTCGGCCATAGTTCTACTTGCAATAACAGTTTCGGTGTATCGATTAAAACTTGAAAAGACGGTGAAAGTTAATGGCTAAGAATGATCCAGAGAGTCAGTTACTTCGCGGAGCTTTGATTCCGTCATTTGCAGTTGGTGTAGTCGCAATCGCCATCGCTACTTTCGCACAAGGTAAAGCTGGTTTATTTGGAGCGCTGCTCGCTCAGTTCATTGTGGTGATCTTTTTTGCTGTGCATCTCTTTGTCTCGAGGCTTTCAACCAAATTAGACCCACTGAGCACTTTTGCGCTCGCGCTCTTTTCTTACTTTGCCAAACTTCTCTTACTAACTGGATTCCTAATTGCCTTAACTCGACTCACTTCGCGCGATACGATTGATCGAGCCAGTTTTGGCCTGACCGCAATTGCGCTGACTTTTGCCTGGCTAGGCGGGGAAATTGCTAGTTACCTGAAATTGCGGTTGCATTTACCCCTGCCCCCTAAACCGGGCGAGACTAAATAGGCAAGGAGCTCGAAATGGCAATGAAAGATGAAGGCAACGCCCTCTGGTCGATCTTTGGCTATCTCCTTTCCGGCATGCTCTTTTGGGGCGGGGTTGGGTACGGGCTCGATCAGTGGCTCAACCAGGGCTATTTCCTCTTAATTGGCCTACTGCTCGGAATTGGCGCTGCGATCTATCTGGTTTGGCTCCGTTTCGGCCGCGAATAAGGCGCCTTTTCCACTTCTGACCTTGATAAGTCTCAGCCGCTAGTAACCCAATCCACAGCGGTTGGATTTCACACAGGTGCCCCCGAAGCCATAAGGTTGCCCCGTCTTAGTTGGTATACGGATTAAAAAGGGGTGTGCGTGCGCTCGCTATTTAGACTTAGCGGAGAAGGCGAAGGATTCGTCCCGCCAAGCAGCAACGACTTCGAATTGCCACCCGTTTTTGGCGATAACGCATTTACCACCAAACCAATTATCTTAATTTTCTTATCTGTAATTTTAGTTTCAATTTTCTTCTTACTTTCTTCACGCAAAGCAGCAGTTGTGCCTTCCAAACTGCAATTTGCTGGTGAATCAATCTATAGCTTTGTGCGCAATGACCTTGGTCGCGACATTATCGGCCACGAATTCATGCGATTTGTGCCTTATTTATTCACACTATTCACATTCGTACTAACTAATAACATCTTCGGAATTGTGCCGTTCTTGCAGTTCCCAACCATGTCACGAGTGAGCTTCCCATATGTCTTGGCCGTATTTACTTTCGTAGTTTTCCACTACGTCGGAATCCGCAAGCAAGGCATCGTTAAATATCTTAAAGACATCATGTTCATGCCTGGTGTCCCAAAGCCAGTTTATATTTTGCTAACTCCAATTGAATTAGCAACCTTCTTCTTAGTTCGCCCGCTAACACTTTCACTTCGTTTATTCGCGAATATGTTTGCTGGCCACTTACTACTTCTAGTTTTCATCTTGGGTGGAGAACATCTATTCCAAGGTGTACTCGGTCTGAAGTTGATCAGTCCATTTGCTTTCGCATTTGGTATCGGTCTTACTTTCTTCGAGTTCATGGTCCAATGTCTGCAGGCGTACATCTTTAC
>CAIXTG010000112.1 GCA_903922325.1 uncultured Actinomycetes bacterium | reverse complement strand
GTTACTTGTGTTGCGTGCCCCCAACGGGATTCGAACCCGTGTTACCGCCGTGAAAGGGCGATGTCCTAGGCCCCTAGACGATGGGGACGTTTGAGGCTCGCAAATCGTACCCTTTAACGAGCCACGATCAAAACTCGATTAATTCGCACTCAGATCACCTGATTTAGAGGTTTGGAACAGCAAAAAGCCGAGAAAAGCGCGCAATATCTGCACACATTTCTCGGCTAATTACTAATTATTTAAAGAAGTGCCCAGCGAACTGTGACGCTAACTGTCACATCTTGCTGACCTAGATCAACAACAGTTGATGAAGCGTCTTCTGCTTTACCAAGCATTGATTGAACTGGATATGAAGCTGGTGCGTAGTTCTCAACGATGTAAGTAACTTTGCCCAACTTAACACCTAGCAACTTGGCATATGACGCAGCTTTACCTTTGGCATTCTTAACTGCAACAGCACGTGCAGCTTCGGCTGATTTAGTTGAATCAAGAACAAATGGTGTTACGCCATTGATTTGCAGGTTATCGCCACCGGCTGCAATTACTGAATCAACTATGTCGCCAGCATTGGCAGCATTACGAATAATGATCGCAAATGATTGCGAGGAGCGATAACCAATTAATCTAGAACCTGACTCTTGGGTGTAGTTATATTCTGGGTAAACAGTAATGCTCTGGGTTGCAATATCTTTCTTATCAATCTGGGCAGCTAATAGCGCAGCCCGCACAGCCGCAGAAGTTTTCGAAACTTGAGCTTGTGCTTCTTTGCTGCTTGCCGCGATTACTGTTGCAGTCGCATTCATGCGAACTGCATCAGGAACTACTTTGACCGAGCCATCTGCCGTAATCGTGACATAGCGACTTGGGGCAGAGGCAGCAGATGCCGAAGGCATAGTTGCCAAGCCACCCACCAGGGCTAGAGCGATTGAAAGAACAGTGATATTTCGTTTAGTTGTAGTTTTCATGCCTTAATTATCGCACTTTTCCTTGTAGTCAGGTTGGATAGCGCTTTGAATTCGGTGTGAATAAGAGATCACTTAGGTAGGATCAACCCATGAAAAAGATCGCAGTAACTGGTGGAGCTGGCTTCATTGGCTCTAACCTCGTTGAGCGACTTCTCTCAAATGGTCACGAAGTTACGGTAGTTGATGACCTATCTACTGGCTTAAAGAGCAATCTTGACCTTAACAAAATTACTTTTCATGAGCTCTCTCTGACTAACAGAGATGGGCTAGCAAAGGCGCTAAATGGCGTTGATGCGATTGTTCATTTAGGCGCAAGAGGATCAGTGCCTCGGTCGCTGAAGAACCCAATTGCTACGCACGATGTGAATGCAACTGGCACATTAAATGTTCTTGAAGCTGCTCGTACAAATGGCGCTCATGTGATTTTTAGTTCATCTTCCTCGGTTTATGGTCGCAATGGCCAACTACCAAAAGATGAAAGCATGTGGCTAAGCCCGCTAACACCTTATGCGGCCAGCAAGTTATCGGCTGAAGGTTATGTACAGGCATATGGAGCTGCGTATGAAGTACCAGTAACACTTTTGCGTTTCTTCAACGTATTTGGTCCCAAGCAACGCCCTGATCATGAATATGCAGCTGTGTTACCAAAGTGGATCTGGAAAGCGATGAACAATGAAGCAATCGATGTTTATGGCGATGGCAGTCAAACTCGTGACTTCACGTATGTGCGCACAGTTTTAGATGTAATTGAAGATGCTATCAACCGTGGAGTTCGAACTGAAGGTGCAGTTAATCTTGCCTACGGAAACCGTATTTCGCTATTAACCACAATTGAATTGCTTAAAGGTCATTTTCCGGATTTGAAAGTTAACTTCATTGATATTCGCCCTGGCGATGTTAAGGATTCACAGAACGACCCAGTTCTTCTCAAGAAGCTTTTCCCAGATGTCGCTCCAACTGATTTTCCAGTCGCACTTAGCGAAACCGTTAACTGGCTAAAAGAATTCGGGCAAAGTGTTGCTAATGGCCCAGCGACTGTTGACTAAGTCGAATTACTAGACCATGTTGAGTTACTAATAAATGTGTGGCATTGCAGGTGGTGTTGGGCCAAGTGCACCAAGTGTGCAATCACTTGATGCACAGTTAACAAAGCTCGAGCATCGTGGCCCAGATGACCGTGGAACCTATGTAAATCAAGGTATTGCGCTAGGGATGTGCCGGCTTGCAATTGTCGAAATTGCCTCTGGTAAACAACCATTTGAAAGCGCTGATGGAAAGATAAAAATAGTTTTTAATGGTGAAATCTATAACTACCGTGAATTGCGTGAAACATTAGTTTCACTCGGCCACGAATTTAGCGGTGCAAGCGAATCTGAAGTAATCATTGCCGCGTATCGCCAGTACGGACCAGATTTCCCAAACCACTTAACTGGCATGTTTGCGATTGCGCTTTTTGATCAAGCAAATGATGCACTTGTCCTTGTTCGTGATCGAGTTGGAAAAAAGCCACTCTGGTTTTCAAAGCGAGCCGACGGATCAATTCTTTTTGCATCAGAAGTTAAAGCGCTCTTAGCTGGGCTACCAACTCGCACCTTGCGTAAAGGGACAGTCGCTGAAGTAATGCAATTTGGATATATCAACGCCCCGAATTCTGCATTTACTGAAATGGAACAGATTCCACCGGCAACAATGGCAATCTGGCACAAAGGCGATTGGTCAATGCGCACTTACTGGCAACCAGATTATGAAACTGAAATCCAAATTTCTTACGAAGATGCTCTCTTAGAGACCAAGAACAAAATCTCAGCAGCAGTCGAACGCAGATTAATTTCCGAGCGCCCGATCGGTGCGTTTTTAAGCGGAGGCTATGACTCAACAGTTGTAACCGCTCTCATGACACAACTTTCAAAGTCAACAGTTAAGACATATTCAATTGGTTTTGATCACCCGCAATATAACGAGGCTGAATATGCCAGGGCGGTTGCTAAACATCTAGGCACTGACCACCATCAAGAGATTGTTAAGCCTGACCCAGCGCTGATCCTGCAAGAAATTGCGGCTTCTTTGGATCAGCCCTTTGCGGACTCCTCTTATATTCCGACTTTTTTATTAGCTAAATACGCTCGCAAAGAGGTAATCGTGGCTCTTGGCGGTGATGGTGGCGATGAAGTATTTGGTGGCTATGACCGTTACGTTGCGGCGCCAACCATGCAGCGAGCCAATTATTTGCTGGCACTGGGTAAACCCATAGCTAGAGCGCTAGGTAAAACTGGTGCGATTGATGAACGAAAACTAAAGAGAATTGTTTCTCAACTTCAGGCACATCCATCTTTAGCAGCTCGCTATGCATCAATTATGTCTTTAACTCAACCGAGTGAGCTCGCTAGAATTTTGAAGCCAGAATTTAACTTTTCAGGTGCTAATGACATTTACTTGAGTGATTTTAAGCGAGCAGGTGCTCGAGATTCATTGCACGCAATGATCCGCAGTGACTTTGAACATTATCTGCCAGGTGATTTATTGGTTAAGGCAGATCTGGCAACAATGGCGAATAGTTTAGAACTTAGGTCACCTTTACTTGATCATGAGGTTATTGAATGGGCCAATTCTTTGCCTGCTAAATTCAAAGTTGCAGGGCGAGAAAGTAAATACATTCTCAAAGACATTGCCCGTTCATTAGTGCCAGCTGAACTAATTGATCGCCCCAAGATGGGTTTTGCTATTCCCCGTGCTGAATGGCTGCGAAATGAATTACGTGAGATAACCCATGACTTGTTAACTGATGAAGTCGCAAGATCACGTGGCTGGTTTGATCAACACGAAATTCACCGAATCTTGGCAGAACACAAAAGTGGCCAAGATCGTGATTCAATTTTGTGGCCGGCACTCTGCCTTGAACTTTGGGCGCGTAAATGGCTATAGAAATCTTGATTTGTAACGAATATTTGATTTATCTAGTAACGATGGGGGAATAACATGCGTAAAGATATCTACATAGTTGGCGCAGGTGGCCATGGTCTTAGCACCTTTGAACTGATTGAGTTATCTGGTAGCTATAACGTTTGTGGATTTTTGGATGACACTCAAGAACCAGGAACAAGGATTATGGATGAGTTGAATGTTATTGGATCTATAGATCTATATAAAAATCTTGACCCAAAAAGGATTTAATCGCTATTGGTTTGGCTGGTGAGAAAACCTTAGATTTACGGATAGCACTGATTAAGAAATTGACTTCAGCAGGTTTTGAGATCCCAACACTAGTACATGGTTCAGTGGAGATTGGGCGAAATGTAATAATTGGAACTGGAGTGCAACTTCATCCAGGAGTCATTCTGAGAGTTAATTCTAAAATCGGAGATTTCACAACTGTCAATACAGGGGCGATAGTCGAACACGGGACAAGCATTGGTTTAAATTGCTCAATCAGCCCCGGCGTTGTTATATGTGGGAATGTCGAAATAGAAAATTCAGTTTTTATAGGTGCGAATTCTACTATTTTGCCTAATTTATGCGTGGGCGAAAGTGTTGTATTGGGAGCAGGAAGCGTTGCTACCAAGAATCTTGAATACCGTAAACGATACAAAGGTGTTCCAGCGGTTGAAATATTGCAAGACTAGTTCAATAAATCAAAAGCTTTTTCAATTTGATTTTGCTGCGCTTCGCTCATCCCTCGAAAAAACGGCAGTCCGATAGAGGTTTCTGAAATCTCAACTGTATTATTTAGGTTCTCTCTTCTAATTTCTTTGAATGCGGGCATGTTGTGACAACCTTCACCCCACCATTTGCGAGTTTCTACATTCATGTTTTCCATTAACTTTACTATTTGCTTTATCTTTTCTTTTTCCCCAGAAATAATCCAATAAGGAGAAGCGAATCCATTTACATGCGCTGGCAAACTTTCAAAGCCGTATTCTTTGGATACCTTATGTGCCCAACCGGCGAGATCAATCCACTCGGCGCGGTCAGTGTTCCAAGAATCTAAAGAAGCGTGAACTAAGGCCGCAGAGTACTCATGCATTTTTGCATTTGTTCCTATCTGAACCGACGATCTATCGCCATTAAATCCGAAAGCTATCCAACGTCTAAATCTTTCAACCCAATCAGAGTCATTTGACCAGAAAAATCCCCCTTCGGCCCCAGGTAGTGATTTTGTCGCATGCAAACTAGCAACCATGGACACTGGTATGTCTAGATCACCTTGATTAAATTTTTCTATAGAGTCAAAAGAAGCCGCGGCATCAACTACTACTCGCTGCATCCCAATTGGGTAATGCTCGAATCTAGAAGAGGACCCGAAAGGCAGAACATCGACCAAGAAATTGGCAACTCCAAATTCATCCGCCATTTTTGCCCGCCAGTCCAACTGGACATCGCAGAAATAAAAGGAGCTCCTTGATCGCATCAAAGACAATGGCGTCGCGGCAAAAGTCCAGGATGGGCAAGCCCATTCTTCCAAGACTGTAGAAGTTTCCAATGCTCCCTCAAGCCCAAGTGTGGCATTTGCACACATAACAACTTGGCTTGCGCTTACACCTAAGTGTTCAGCAAGTCTCTCTTCCAGGCCTCTAACTAAATGCCCTCGATTAGTATAAACATGAGATTTGTCTATATCTCGAATGTATTTTTCAAGTTTGTCAAAGGAAGGCAGTGTTGGCTTATAAACAGGTACGCGTTCCATTTACTGAGTTTAGCAACGCAATAGAGAGTTTGTCGCGTAATTAGAGCGATTTAATCTCTAGAATACAGGAGTGAAAATGAGCATCGTGGTACCTGTTTTCAACAATAGCGATTCCTTAGAAATTCTGATTGATGAACTTGTAGATGTTTTGTCGAGTATCGGAATTATTGGAACCAGTGAAGTAATTTTTGTTGATGATGGGTCGCATGATCAATCTTTTAATAAGCTACTATCACTTGGAAATTCGCAAGAATTAGCAATCAGGGTTGTTAAGTTGGCAAAGAACTTTGGACAAGTAAACGCTTGGTATGCTGGCTACTATGAAGCCAAAGGAGATTGTGTAGTCACAATTTCTGCCGATTTACAAGATCCAACTTCCTTGATTGCGAGTTTTTTTGCGGAGTTTGAAAAAGGCTTTGAGCTTGCAATTGGCCATCGGGTGAGTCGCAATGAGAATTGGTACAGGAGGCTCACTAGTAAAGTTGCGTATAGGGTTGCAAAATATGGAAATCCAGGTATGCCAAGAGGTGGATTTGATTACTTCTTGATGAGTGACAGGGTTAAGAATGTTCTATTGAATGAATACCCTAAATCAAATTTCGTTCAGGGTGCCTTAATCTCTATGGGATTATCTTTTTCATCAATTGGTTACGAAAGAAAATCACGGCCCTACGGAAGATCAGGATGGACTTTGCGTAAGAAATTTAGACTTCTATTAGACATTTTGTTTGAAAGCTCAACTACGCCGCTTAGACTCATCTATTCATTCGGTCTTTTAATTATAGCGCTGGGAACCGCCCTACTTTTTTATGTAATTTATGGCAAGATAACAAACCAAACTCCATTCAATGGTTTCACCTTGTTGTTTGGAAGTTTGCTTGTTTTTAACGGACTCATATTTCTTTTTCTTGGTGTTATAAGAGAGTATCTAATAATATTTTTTAATCAAGCTTCTTCAAGAAAACGATTTCTTATTGAGAAGAGAATCGGTTTTGATGACTAAAACTTTTTAGTTATAGCCACCCCTGAGTCAACGCAACTTCATTTGGATCGCCAATTAGAATTCCAGTTCTTTCTTCTACAATTCTCACAAATGATGAAGCATCATGAATCCCGTCAAATGTTCCCGTATCTAACCAGCTAGTTCCCCTCGGGAGCATACTCAGACTTAATCTATCCTCTAGAAGTAACTTCTTGTTCAGATCAGTAATTTCTAATTCGCCTCTGTTGGATGGCTTCAGTTCTTTGACAAGCTGAATCACACTGTTTTCATAAAAGTACAAACCGGTTATAGCAGTATTCGAAGGCGGATTCTCCGGTTTTTCAATTACGTTAATGAGACTTCCTAATTCATCAAATTCCGCTACGCCGTAGTCGGATGGATTCCTAACTTGAAAACCGAATATCACTCCACCGGTAATGTTTCTGTTTCGCATCAAGTCACGACCAAGACCTGGGCCGTGAAAAATATTATCGCCAAGTATTAAGCAGAATTCACTGTCTGATAAAAATTCTTCTGATAGAAGTATTGCATCCGCTATCCCTCTAGGCTCGGATTGAGTCACGTAAGAAATCTTTATGCCGAATTGACTTCCATCCGATAAGAGTTTTTTAAAAAGTGACAGATCATCGGGAT
>CAIXTG010000111.1 GCA_903922325.1 uncultured Actinomycetes bacterium | reverse complement strand
GGTCGCGAGTGATATTCCCGCAGTCGCCGATGTTTTAGGCGGTGGTGAGTTTGGTGCACTATTCGAATCAGAGAATTCAGAGAGTTTAGCCAAAGTCATAATCGATCTATTGCGTGATGATCAGAAGCGAAAAGATTTGGCGATAGCCGGTGCTAAGCACGCACAGAGATTTGATTGGAGCCAAGTGGGCGATGAAATTTTTGAAGTATACGAACTGGCGATGGTAAACGGGCAAAAAGTTTCGCTTACGTCAGATAATCGTCCCTGGTCGAGATTTCTGGGAAGGGATTAGTCATGAAGAACCTTTTGCTCTTCGTAGGACTAGCCATTCTCATTTTTTGGTACTTAAGTTTCTCGGCCAGCCGACTTGATCGCTTGCACCATCGGGTTGAAACTAGTTGGGCGACGCTTGATTCATTGTTGCAAAGGCGGGCAGCAATAGCTCTTGAAGTAGCTCGCAGTGCGATTACAGATCCTGCGACCTCACTTCTTCTCACAGCTAGTGCATATCAAGCACGTAGCGCCGACATTGAAGATAGATCCAGCGCCGAAAGCGTTCTATCAGGCGCACTGGGAATGATGCTCGCCGAGCGTGAAAGTATTGTGGCAAAGTCAGATCAGGTCTTGTTGCATGAATTAGAACAGCTAACCGACAAGATCAAAGTTGCCATTTCGATCCATGTTGAGTCAGTAACTCGAACTCAACTGATTCGTCGCAAGTTAGTTTTTAGATTATTTCGGTTAGCCGGCACTGCGCCGCTACCGGTTACATATGAGTTTGAAGCCGATGCGATCTAAACTATTTTCAGCTCTTGCGATTTCGGCTTTGATACTAACTAGTTGCGGAAGTCCAGAACGCAATTCCAATAATGAAAAGGAAATTACCTATAACTCGATAAGTGGCAGAGTTGGTAGTGACGGACCAATTCTGGCGGTAAAGATCGATGACACATTTGCGGCACGGCCACAAATAGGTTTAGAAGATGCTGATCTCGTTTACATTGAACAGGTCGAAGGTGGTCTGACTCGATTGGCTGCAATTTTCGCGTCGGTGATTCCACAAAATATTGGCCCAGTTCGCAGTGCGCGCATTTCTGATATTGATATTTTGTCACAATACGGAAAAGTAGTTTTTGCCTACAGTGGCGCTCAACGAGCGATGCTCACCGTTATTGCTAATTCGAATCTGTGGGATTACGGTGCTCAACGTCAATCACCAACTATTTATACGCGAGATCCGAATCGACCTGCTCCTTACAACATGGTCTTACGTGGTGATTTACTTCTGGAAAAGGCCAACGCAGATCAACGAGAAATTGCGATCTCGAAATCAATCGGATGGAGTTTTGGTGATGCGCCGGTTGGCGGCGTCGCGATTGATTCGGTGGTGGTTCGTTGGCCAGCCTCAAAATATGAAGCCACTTGGTTCAAGAATGAAAAACGTTGGTTGTTCAGTAATGCTGGTGTAGCAAATTTTGCAGCGAGTGGAAAACAACTAGGTGCGACGACATTCGTAATTCAAAATGTTGCAATGTCAGATTCGATCTACCGCAGTGCAGACGGTGGCTACACGCCATATTCAGAGACGGTTGGCACAGGCACTGGCTACATTTTGCGTGACGGACGCTCCTTCAAAGCTAACTGGAGCCGGCCTACTGCTGAATCAGGAACCACTTGGACTTTGGCAGATGGCAGCGAGGTTAACTTCGCAGCAGGATCTATCTGGGTTGCCCTGACCGATCGCAAGCCTGAGTTCACGCTCACCGCGCCAAGTTCGCCGCTTTCAAAGT
>CAIXTG010000110.1 GCA_903922325.1 uncultured Actinomycetes bacterium | reverse complement strand
TGCACAAAACCACGCTTTTTCTCATCAGTTACATCAGGGCCGCACCAGATTGCGCGCTCGCCCCAAATCTTAGAAATTGCTAACTCTTCACGAGAGCCGACAACCACAGTATTTGTAACTGGTTCGATTTTGAGAACAAAACGAGGTGAACCATCGGCAGTCGGGACAGTTAGCCCTAAACCTTTTCGTTGCCCGATTGTGTAGGTGTAGGCACCTTTATGTTCGCCAATTTTCTTACCATCTTGATCGACAATTGGGCCAACTTCACTACCTAAGCGATCGTGCAACCAACTGGCATTATCGCCAGAAGGTACGAAACAAATATCGTGGCTATCTGGTTTTTGCGCAACAGCTAAGCCACGCGCTTCTGCTTCTTTGCGAATATCAACTTTCTCGGTATCACCTAATGGAAATATTGCGCCATCGATTTGTTCGCGAGTTAACACTGCCAATACATATGACTGATCTTTGGAATGATCAACTGCGCGGTGCAAAGTTTTTCCATTTTCAGTTTCGCGGGTGTTGGCATAGTGCCCAGTTACAACACCATCGAAACCCATAGCGCGGGCACGATCTAGGACTGCGGCAAATTTAATTTTCTCGTTGCAACGCAAACAAGGGTTTGGTGTGCGACCGGCTGAATATTCAGATAAGAAGTTTTCAACCACGCCATCGTGAAACTCTTGCGCCATATCCCAGATATAAAACGGAATACCGATTACATCGGCAGCACGACGAGCATCATGCGAATCTTCGATCGTGCAACAACCGCGCGCACCTGAACGATATTTCTGTGGGTTAGAAGCAAGTGCCAAGTGCACGCCGATTACATCGTGCCCAGCTTCGACTGCGCGGGCAGCAGCAACTGCTGAATCAACGCCACCGCTCATGGCTGCAATTAACTTCATGAAGCTACCGCCGCTCTCCCACGTTGAATTACACCGGGCAGTACTGACAGCACATAATCAACTTCGGCTGCCGTATTACTTGGCCCAAAGGAGAAACGTAGCGAAGATTGCGCCGAAATATCATCGTGACCCATGGCCATCAAAACATGACTTGGTCTATGCACGCCTGCACTGCATGCCGAACCAGTTGAACACGAAACTTTCTCGCTATCTAAAAGCAATAACAAGGTGTCACTTTCGGTGCGCGGGAAAGTGATGTTTACGATGCCGGGCAAACGATCGACATCAGCACCGTTTACAAATGCATCTGGAATTTGTGCAACTACTTTTTGCGCAAAGTCATCACGCAACTTAGCGATATTGGTTGCGTCGTAACTCTTTGCGCTAACCGCAGCAGCAAAGGCAACAATGGCCGGCGCGTTTAGCGTGCCACTTCGAATTTCACGTTCTTGTCCACCACCATGCAAAAGTGCTGGAATTTCCACTGCCCGGCGAAGAATCAAAACCCCGATACCAAGTGGGCCACCAATTTTGTGGGCACTTAGTGTCATCGCAAAAAGACCAAGCTCTTTGTAATTCAACGCAACTTTGCCAAAACTTTGTACCGCATCAGAATGCACTGGAATATCGCCCGCCAGTTTTACAACTTCGGCGATAGGTTGCAGGACTCCGGTTTCATTATTGGAATGCATAACCGAAATAACAGCGATCTCATCGCCACGGTTAGCAATTAACTCACTTAAGAATTTCAGATCTAAAACGCCGGCGGTAGTGACGGGCAATTCAATAACTTCAGCGCCTTCGTGTTCGACTAACCATTTAGCAGGATCTAAAATTGCATGGTGCTCAATTGCTGAAATAACCACAACATTGCGACCATTCTTGCGGCCCATCCAGAACAGCCCTTTGAGTGCGATGTTATTTGCCTCAGTACCTGATGCGGTAAATATTATTTCGCTGGAGAGGCAGCCTGCTGCTTTAGCTATTGATTCACGCGCATCTTCTAGATCTTTGCGGGTAGCGCGCCCTTGCGTATGCAAACTAGATGGATTGCCTAACTTGCTGGCTTGCGAAGTAAATGCCGAGAGCGCATCAGCCAATATCGGCGTGGTTGCCGCATGGTCGAGATAGACGCTATTCATGCGGGTAAGTCTAGGACTTTTGCGCAGTAACTCCTTGCGTAGCTTGAGGCAAGACCGCAAATAGGTCGCCCACTACGCCGAAATCAGCCAAATCAAAGATTGGTGCCTCTGGATCTTTATTTACTACCGCAATCGTCTTGCTGGTCTGCATGCCAGCACGGTGTTGAATCGCACCTGAAATTCCGCAAGCTACATAAAGTTGAGGGCTTACTGTTTTACCAGTCTGACCAACTTGATGTGAATGTGGATACCAACCGGCATCAGTTGCTGCACGTGATGCACCAACTGCGGCACCTAGCGAATCAGCAAAACCTTCAACTGCAGCGAAATCTCCATTTGTGCCACGACCACCAGAAACCACGATCTGCGCTTCGGTAAGTTCTGGTCGACCTCCTTTAACAGGTGGTGTCGATGAAGTTGTAGTTGCTAACTTTGCGGTGTCTGAAATTGTGAGCGAAAGATTTTCTACTGCAGGTGCTGAATCAGAAAGATCGGCTTCAATTGAATTTGGGCGAACCGTAATAATTGCTACACCTTTAGAGACTTTGGAATGCACAGTTGTTGAGCCACCAAAAACTAATTGTGTTGCAGTTAAATCTGCAGCGACATCTACCGCATCAGTAATGATTCCGGAATCAGTGGCTACAGCTACGCGACCTGCTACCTCTTTGCCATAAGCATGAGATGCAACGAGCAACGCAGTTGGTGATTTCTGCGCAATGATTTGGGCAATCGCATCGGCTGCTGCTGCCACACCATGTGTTGCAAAGTCAGCAGATTCAACTACTAATACGTTAGCAATTGGTCCGTGCTTAACTGTTGCAGCAAGTGCTGCACCAGCACCAGGGCCTGCCAAAACAATCGCTGTAACGCTGGCATTGCGAGCTGCAGCAGTTGCTAATTCCGCAGTGGTCTTAGTGCACTTATCGCCGGCAAAATCGGCAAGAATAAATATCTGGCTCATATGAATTTCTTCTCTGTTAGGAACTTAACTAAATCATTTCCGCCATTGCCTTCGTCGGTAACTTTAACTCCGGCAGCACGAGGTGGGCGGGGTGCTGAATCTGCAACTAAAGACCAAGCAGATTCGGCTGAAACTCCAACAGTTGCAAGATCGCGACTATCAATTGTTTTCTTCTTGGCAGCCATGATGCCCTTAAATGATGGGTAACGCGGTTCATTAATCTTTTCGACAACGCTAACCACAGCAGGCAACTTCGCGTTGATCGCATCAACGCCAGCTTCAGTTGTGCGAGTAATCGAAACTGTATTTGCGGCTGGATCAACTGAAACCATAGATGCAAAAGTTAACTGTGCCCAGCCCAGGCGTTGTGCCAACATTGCCGGCACCACACTCATGCGAGCATCAGTTGATTCAGTTCCACAAATAACTAGATCAAAGCCACCATTTTTAATAACTTCAGCTAAAACTTTAGAAGTTGCGAGTGCATCAGAACCGGCAAGAGCTGCGTCGCTAACCAAAATCGCATCGTTAGCGCCCATTGAAAGCGCCTTGCGAATGGCTTCAGTTGCGCGTTCTGGTCCCATGGAAACGATGGTCACGCTATTTGCGCCACCTTCCTCATTGCCGCCATGAGCTTCGACGATTCGCAGCGCTTCTTCAACTGCATATTCATCGAGATCATTTAGAACGGCATCGACGCCTTCGCGGTCGAGGACGCCATTGACCATCTTCTTCTCAGCCCAGGAATCTGGCACCTGTTTTACGCAGACTGCAATCTTCATAGGGCGATGTTACTGGCGGGTTTGGGCAGTGCCAACATTTAGCGAGCGGGCATAGGTCACATTTCTTCATCGAAGCGTCACTCGAAATTCACCTTACGGCTATTGCCCCGTTAAAACCGCTAGCCATGATCTGCCCATGAGAATCGCTCACATCACCAATTTCTATGGCCCAACTGCAACCATCCAGATCGACCAACTTCATAGGTCTGCAGCGACCTACAAGAGCGCAGGTCATGAATTCATCGCATTCGTGCCCAGCTATCAATTGGCAACTATTGAAACTGAGCACGGCAAAATAATAAATCTACCTTCCCTTCGTGTTCCTTTTACTGGTGGTCGCAGAATCATCGCTAAAAAGAAAGCACTCAAGACCATTTTGATCTCACTTGATATTGATCAAATCGAAATCATCAACCAACCTCTTTTGAGCGGTTTAGCGAAATGGGCAGCGGGGCGCAATATAAAGGTATTGAAAAGTAATTCACCGGTAGAAGTTCGTGAAACCGATTACTTGGCTCGCCGAGATTTAATCTTAATTACTGCTTAATCCAAAGCAATCGGGCAAGATAGCCCCATGTTGCCAGCAGATCCGAGATACCTAGGGGCAACTGTCACCGAAGAAGGTACAAATTTTGCGATCTGGACTTCAGGAGCAGACGCCGTTGAACTTTGTTTATTCGATGAAGTAAATGGCGAACTAGTTGAATCACGCTATTCACTAAGTCATCGCAATGGTCCGATTTGGCATGGCTACTTAGCAGGTGTTCGCGCCGGTCAAAAATATGGTTATCGAATTCATGGACCATGGATTCCAGAACAGAATTTGCGATTTAATCCAGCCAAACTTTTACTTGATCCTTACACACATGACCTATCTGGCGAACTGCATTATGTGCCAGAAATTTATGGACATCAAAGTAAAGATGGTTGGGGCAATGGCGATCTAACTATTCGCGATATCCGCGACAGCGCCGGCAAAGTACCGTTCTCAGTGGTAACTGATCACAAACCGGAACACATCAATCGCATTGATCATCGCTGGGCGCATACTTATATTTATGAAGCGCATGTAAATGGCTTAACAGCTAACAATTTAGAAATACCTGCTGAAGAACGTGGCACTTATAAAGCTCTTGGCCATCCCAGCACGATCGCTCATCTGCAAGGGCTGGGTATCACAGCTCTTGAACTATTGCCTATACAAGCGTTTATCTCTGAACCAACGACTGCCGAACGTGGTCTGCAGAACTACTGGGGCTATAACACCATGTCATTTAACGCCCCGCATCCGCAATATGCCGCAACCGATGATGCGGTTAGTGAATTGCAATGGGCAGTTTCGCAACTTCATAACGCAGGCATCGAAGTAATTCTCGATGTGGTTTATAACCACACGGCAGAAGCTGGAGTTGGTGGGCCAACACTTAGTTTCCGCGGCATTGATAATCGAGATTGGTATCGCCACAACAAAGAAAATGCATATCTAGATTTAACTGGCTGTGGAAATACTTTGGCTGCGGCTAAACCTCATTCAGTTCGTTTCATTATTGATTCGCTGCGTTGGTGGACCGATGTAATTGGTGTCGATGGTTTCCGCTTTGATCTAGCAACTGCGCTATTTAAAGATGAGAGCGCTCGTCATTCCTCTTTATTTGCAGCGATTACAGCTGAACCAATCTTGCGCGATCGCAAAATGATTGCCGAACCTTGGGATGTAACAAGATATGGTCTAGGTGAATTCTCTTATCCGTGGCGCGAATGGAATGATTTTTTCCGAGACAGCGTTCGGCAATTCTGGCTAGGAGATTTAGCGCGTGGATATGGCGAAGGCGTCAGCGATATTGCATCAGCCATTAGTGGTTCAAGCGGCATCTTCTATCACCGCGGACCAACAGCATCGATTAACTTTATAACTGCCCACGATGGTTTTACTTTGCGAGATCTAGTTTCATATAACGAGAAACACAATGAGATCAATCTCGAAGATAATCGTGATGGACACTCTTCCAATAAATCCTGGAACGTTGGCGTCGAAGGCGAAACAGCTGATTTAGGAATTCAACACATTCGCCAATCGCTCAAGAAATCAATGGCTGCAACTTTGCTTCTCTCGGCAGGTGTTCCGATGATTAACATGGGCGATGAAGTAAATCGCACACAAAACGGCTGCAATAACGGATATTCAGTTAGCAGCGGTGAAAACCCTTGGGCACAACCTTGGGATTTAGATAGTGCAGCTGCAGATATGCAAAATGCTTTCCGCGAACTAATTAATATTCGTAAAACTTATCTATCTGATGTAACCAGCAAGTTCTACACGGGCGAAGTAGATTTAGGCACGCAGCGTAAAGACTTAGCTTGGTTTAACTTAACTGGCGAAGAGATGATTGATCATCAATGGCAAAACTCTGAAACTCGCACTCTCTCGGTTTATATTGAAGTTAGCGCAGAACGAGCGCTGCTATTGAATTTCAACTCTGATCGCGTTGAACATGAATTTAAATTGCCGGCTGAAAATTGGGCAACTGCTTACCGCTGTATTTTCGATGCATCTAAAGTAACTGCAACCTATGAACCGGTTATCGCTCAGCCTGGTTCAACAATTAAAGTGCCCGAGCACACAGCGCAAATCTGGCTCGTTACTCGGTAGTACCTGCAACATCGCATAATATTTAGCTCGTGTTAGCAATCATCGCACCAGGTCAAGGTGCTCAAACGCCAGGCATGTTGACGCCTTGGTTAGAAATTGGCGATTGCGCCGAATCAATCTCTCGTTGGTCTGAAGTAATTGGTAAAGATTTAGTTGCACTTGGCACGACTGCCGATGCTGATGAAATTAGAGATACTGCAAACGCTCAACCATTAATTGTGGCAACTGGCTTGATTGCGGCAAACTTACTTGGTGTTTCAGCACCCATAATCTCTGGCCATTCTGTTGGTGAAATTACGGCAGCAGCAGTTGCAAAAGTAATTAGTGAGTTCGATGCAATGCGCTTTGTTAATGATCGCGCAAATGCCATGGCTAAAGCTGCAAATTTGGAAAAGACTGGCATGTCAGCAGTTCTGGGTGGCGACCGCGAAGAAGTGCTAGACGCAATCATGAAACTAGGGCTGGTCGCAGCAAATGACAATGGTGCTGGTCAAATTGTGGCAGCTGGCTTAATCAGCGAGTTATCGCTCTTTGCCGATAATCCGCCAGCTGGAGCTCGAATTCGCCCACTGGCAGTAGCTGGTGCATTCCACACTAGATACATGCAATCAGCTCAAGAAGTTTTGGCTAAGAGCGCTGCGACTATTTCACCATCTGATCCAACTGCTTCAATAATTTCTAATCGCGATGGTTTTGCCGTAGTCGATGGTGAAGAAGTTCTTGAGCGCATTATTAGCCAAGTTGCGAGCCCAGTGCGCTGGGATCTCTGCATGAAAAGTCTGCAAGAGCTAGGCGTTACTGGCGTAATTGAATTAGCACCGGCCGGAACTTTAGTTGGGCTACTAAAACGCGCAGCACCTGAGATCGAAACATTTGCTTTTAAATCTCCTGCCGACTTGGCAGCAGCGAGTGAGTTTGCGGAGAAACATAAATGAGCATCAAAGTAAAAACCGGCAGCAATTCCCGCATTCTCGCAGTTGGTACTTATCGCCCAAAGCGCCAAGTTCCTAACTCCGAAATCGTTGATCGCATCGAATCGAGTGATGAATGGATTCAACAGCGCACAGGAATTGAAACTCGCCGCTTTGCAGGCGCCGATGAGAGCGTTGTTAGCATGGCGCAAGCTGCTTGCGAGATGGCGTTAAAACGAGCCAACCTAACAATTGCCGATATTGATACCGTTATTTTTGCAACCATCTCATATGAGTTTCAAGCACCAAGTGCGGCAACTGCGCTGATTCAACAAATGGGAAATCCTAAAGCGGCGGCTTTCGACATTAGTGCTGCATGCGCTGGTTTCTGTTACGGCGTAGCGATGGCAAAAGATTTAATTTCTGGTGGAACTTCCAAAAATGTATTAGTTGTCGGTTCTGAGAAATTAACTGACTTCACTGACCCAGATGATCGCGCAACTGCATTTATCTTTGCCGACGGTGCTGGCGCTGTTGTTATTGGCCCAGCTGAAGAACCTGGCATTGGGCCAGCTATTTGGGGTTCTGATGCCGACTCACGCGATGCGATTTTACTAAATCCTGCTTGGACTGATTTCAAAAACTCACCAACTAAAGGTGTGGCTGATTTAGGTTGGCCGAATATTAATCAACAAGGTCAAACAGTTTTCCGCTGGGCAGTTTATTCAATGAGCAAAGTTGGTTTGCAAGCACTAGAAGCTGCTGGCATTACTGGCGATCAACTGGCGGCATTTATTCCGCATCAAGCAAATTTCCGCATTATCGAAACTATGGCCAAGGAAATGAAGTTGCCAGCATCTGTTGTGATTGCTGATGACATTAAAACAAATGGCAACACTTCTTCTGCCTCAATTCCACTTGCAATGGATGCGCTGCTTGAATCACATCCGGAATTAAGTGGTGGTCTTGCATTGATTATTGGATATGGCGCAGGTCTCGTTTATGCGGGACAAGTAGTGCAATTGCCATAAATTTCGCCGCAAAGTGCGCTCATACTCGTAAGTAAGCGCACTTTTGTAAGACAATTACGCCTTACCGATCTAAACCCGTTTATCGAAAGTGAAGGACATAACGAAATGGCACTAACCCAAGCAGATGTATTAGCTGGCCTGAAAGAGATCGTTGAAGAAGTTGCCGGTATTCCAGCTGCATCTATCGAGCTAGATAAAAACTTCTCAGATGATCTAGAAGTAGATTCACTAAGCATGGTTGAAGTTGTTGTTGCTTCTGAAGAGCGCTTCGGTGTGAAGATTCCTGATGATCAGGTAACTGAACTTAAGACTGTTGGCGATGCAGTTAATTTCATCGTGAAGGCTTCAGCTTAACCATCTGCGGAACCTAACTAAAGATGTCAGCCCAACGACGCGTAGTCGTAACTGGACTTGGCGCAACAACTCCAATCGGAGGAGATGCGTCAAGTACTTGGGCTGCCTTGCTCGCAGGTAATAGCGGTGCTCGCACCCTTACCGAAGATTGGGCAAACACGATTCCCGTTAACTTCGCCGCCCGCGTGGCTGTTGAACCAAGTGAAGTTATGGAACGAGTTGAACTTCGTAAATTAGATCGCTCTGAAACGTTCGCCCTAATCGCATCGCGCGAAGCTTGGAAAGATGCGGGCTCGCCTGAAGTTGATAACGAGCGCCTAGGTGTTGTTATCGCGTCCGGCATCGGTGGCGTTACAACACTGCTTGACCAATATGATGTTTTAAAAGAAAAAGGTGCTCGCTCAGTTAGCCCTTACACAGTGCCAATGTTGATGCCCAATGGCCCAGCAGCACATGTTGGTCTCGAATTTAAAGCGCGCGCAGGTGTTCACACCCCCGTTAGTGCTTGCGCATCAGGTGCCGAAGCAATTGGTTATGCCTTTGAAATGATTCGCAATAATCGCGCCGATGTAATTATCAGTGGTGGTGTTGAAGCAGCTATCCACGCACTGCCGATGGCTGGTTTTGCAGCCATGAAAGCACTTTCAACTCGCAGCGATGCACCTGAACGAGCTTCACGCCCATATGACTTAGACCGCGATGGTTTTGTTTTAGGCGAAGGTGGTGGCGTCTTAATTCTCGAAGAATACGAACACGCTAAAGCACGTGGTGCCAAGATCTATTGTGAGATTGCTGGTCAAGGTTTAACTTCTGATGGTTTCCATATTGCAGCGCCAGATCCTGATGGCAGTGGTGTGCAGCGCGCAATCAAGTTTGCACTTGCCGATGCTGGCATCTCAACTAAAGATGTTGTTCACTTAAATGCTCACGCGACTTCAACTCCTGCCGGCGATGTTGCCGAAGCTAACGCACTTCGCTTAGCACTCGGAACAGATGCCGATCACGTTGCAGTTTCAGCAACTAAATCTATGACTGGTCACTTACTCGGTGGCGCAGGAGCGATCGAATCAGTATTCCTAGTAAAAGCAATTCAAGATCGAATGGCTCCGCCAACAATTAATATTGAAAATCTAGATCCGGCAGTAACTGTCGATGTGGTTCGCGATAAACCGCGCGCCTTACCAAGTGGCGATATTGCAGCGCTTAATGATTCCTTCGGTTTTGGTGGACACAACGTCGTATTAGTCTTTAAGTCAGTTAACTAACATGACGATCGACGAGCGCGATCCTGAAGTACGTATCGCAAAACTATTAGATAACGGAAAATTTGAACTTCTTATCCCCCGCACAGATTGTGGAATGGTTGCCGCTACCGGTGAAATCAAAGGTAACCGAGTTGTAGTTTTCGCATCTGATGCAACACTACAAGGCGGTGCACTTGGTGCAGACGGTGCACATGTAATTGTCGAAGCGTATAAATCTGCCATGGGCAGCCAGTTGCCAATCATTGGAATTTGGCACAGTGGTGGCGCACGATTGCGCGATGGCGTTTCCTCGCTAAGCGCTTTCGGTGAAGTTTTTCAATCAATGATCACCGCAAGTGGTCGAATTCCACAGTTATCTCTAGTTCTCGGACCAACAGCGGGTGGTGGCGCATATGGCCCAGCGCTAACCGATGTTGTGGTTTTGGCCCCAAATGGGCGAATCTTTGTAACTGGCCCCGATGTGGTTAAAAGTGTTACCGGTGAAAAAATTGATATCGCAACACTTGGTGGCCCTGATGCACATCGCAAGAACAGCGGTGTTGCACACGTTATTGCCCATAGCGAAGAAGAAGCATTCGCTGAGATCCGCGATTTAGCTTCGCTATTTGCTGATCAAGGTTTGTTAAATACCGATTTAGTTGATGAAGATTTAGCTAAGTATGTTCCGGCGGCAACTAAGCGTGC
>CAIXTG010000109.1 GCA_903922325.1 uncultured Actinomycetes bacterium | reverse complement strand
TGGCTTTGCCTTGATTGAAGAAAAGTGGGGCGCACCTGAGATTGTGGTTTGTAATGCGGGCATCACTAAAGACACGCTTTCAATGCGCATGAGTGATGAAGATTTCGAAGCTGTTATCGATGCCAATTTAACTGGTGCATTTCGTACTGCCCGTCGTGCCACAAAGGGATTACTGAAATTAAAGCGAGGTCGCCTAATTTTTATTGGTTCGGTTGTTGGGCTTTCTGGTTCAGCGGGGCAAGTTAACTACTCAGCGAGCAAAGCTGGCTTAGTCGGAATGGCTCGATCTTTTGCTCGCGAATTAGGAAGCCGCGGCATTACTTCAAATGTGGTAGCTCCTGGTTTCGTTGAAACAGATATGACCGCCACTTTGGATGAAAAACGCCGTGATGAAATTGCTAAATCAGTGCCACTGCAACGTTTTTGTTCAGCTGAGGAAATTGCCGACGTAGTAACTTTCTTAGCTTCACCACAAGCAAGCTATATAACTGGCGCGGTAATACCAGTTGATGGCGGATTAGGAATGGGTCACTAGCAATGGGAATTCTGGCCGGCAAGAAAATATTGGTAACTGGTGTTTTAACTGATGCCTCGATCGCTTTTCACATTGCGCGACTCGCGCAAGAACAAGGTGCAACCGTAATTCTCTCTTCTTATGGTCGCGTCATGTCGCTAACCACACGCATTGCAGGTCGATTGCCGCAACCGGCTCCTGTAATTGAACTTGATGTTACAAATGATGCCGATTTAGCAGCACTTGAATCTCGAGTTCGTGAACATGTCGATGGTCTCGATGGGGTAGTGCATTCAATTGGCTTTGCGCCAGAAGCTGCCTTAGGTGGAAATTTCTTAAATACCGAATGGGCAGATGTCGCAACTGCGATGCAAGTTTCGGCGTATTCATTTAAATCTTTAGCGATGGCAACCAAGCCACTTTTCAATGGCGGAGCCTCGATCGTCGGGCTTGATTTTGATGCCACTGTTGCCTGGCCAAAGTACGACTGGATGGGTGTTGCAAAAGCAGCGCTTGAATCTACTTCGCGCTATTTAGCTCGCGATCTAGGTGCTGAAAATATTCGAGTTAATTTAGTTGCTGCCGGGCCGATAAAAACAATGGCCGCTAAATCAATTCCAGGATTTTCAGATTTTGAAGAAGTTTGGAATTCTCGCTCTCCATTAGCCTGGGATGTAACTGACCCAGTGCCAGCTGCTCAAGCTGCAGTAGCTCTGTTATCTGATTGGTTCCCAAAAACCACCGGCGAGATCATTCACGTCGACGGCGGCGTTCATGCGATGGGCTAAGCCCAGCTTTCTTGCACTGAATTAGGCTCAATTTCGCCTTTGCCCAACCCTCTAGTACCCTTTGCCTCAGACCAGTAGTTCGCTACTGCAAGAGGAGTTACCGCTCCCACCTAAGGACCCCAGGGTCCCTGGTAAGTCGTGAGTTCAACTTAGTTGAAGTTATTTCAGCTGACATTAACTCCTTGGCGGTTGCTTATTTTGCATGGCGCGGTTACTGAGCGCGAAGTACCAGCAAACCGAATAAGAGGAGCAAAAATCACAACTGACCCACGTATCAACGATCGAATTCGTACACCCCAAATTCGTTTAATCGGTTACACCGGTGAACAAGTTGGCGTAGTAGATATCGAAGTTGCACTACAGATGGCTGATGAAGTTGGTCTCGACTTAGTTGAGATCGCACCAGAAGCTAATCCACCTGTCTGCAAGATCATGGATTTCGGAAAGTACAAATACGAGATCGCGCAGAAAGCTCGGGAAGCACGTCAAAACCAGACCCACATTGTGGTTAAGGAAGTACGTATGCGACCAAAGATTGAGACTCACGATTATGAGACCAAACGGAATCACATCGAGAAGTTCTTAAAAGGTGGCGACAAGGTCAAAGTGACAATGCAATTCCGTGGTCGTGAACAAACACGTCCTGAACTCGGTTACAAGATTTTGCAACGCCTTGCAGAAGATGTTGCTGAAATTGCTTTCGTCGAGTTCGCCCCTAAACAAGAGGGACGAAATATGACAATGGTGCTTGGTCCAACTAAGCGCAAAACTGAAGCAGTAGCCGAAGCAAAGGCAGCGCGTAAAGCAAAAGCCGAT
>CAIXTG010000108.1 GCA_903922325.1 uncultured Actinomycetes bacterium | reverse complement strand
GAATTGACTAAAAGATAAATAGGATTAGAGTTTACAGCACATCATGCATACAAATATCGCAAATGTACATCTTCCTAAAATACACTCTAAAAATCAAACATGCCTTATCAGATCAGATTGCGTAAAGGCATTACTCATTAAACATTTTATCAGATCACTAAGCCAACTGCATTTGGTCGTAAACTGCCACATCTCACATCAGTCCATGTATACAATAACTAGCTCAAACATCCATTACACAAAACCAATGGATTGAGACTTATAAGGTGTTTTCAATTTGCATTCTGCTTGCAGTGCATGAATCAACTCCTTCGCATTCGCCATGGGTTTGAAGCGATGTTGCCGTGCAAGTAGTGCAAAATCGCCAGGCGTGAGATTATCCATTTTGTGTAATTCCTGCTCCAGACTCTCTTGCGGAGAGGTTAATCCCAGTGCTTGACAATAATTCAGCAGGAGTTTCCAAGCTTGCTTTGGTTTGAGTGGATCAAACTTAATTTTCAAATCAAAACGGCGTAGTGAGGCTTGGTCTAATTTTTCCAAGCGATTGGTAGAGGCGATGAACACACCATTATAGGTTTCCATGCAGGTAAGCATCTCATTGACAGCGGTGGTTTCCCAAGAGTGCTGACTTTTGTTTCTGTCTTGGAGAAAACTATCGACTTCATCAATCAACAGTATGGCTTTCTCGGCCTCGGCTTCGCGGAAAATATTTTGAATATTACGCTCCGTGCCACCCACATAAGGATTGAGTAAATCTGCCCCACGTTTGATGTGTAGTGGTTTGTTCAAATGTTCTGCCAGGTATCTTGCATAGGCTGTCTTGCCGGATCCCGCGATGCCATAAAGACACACTCTTGCCATCGCATGAGCTTTAATGCCATCGGCTAATTGCTGTAGATTCGCATCACATTGGATAAAATCGGTATGGTAGAAATCAGGCAAGGCTTCTGCTTGGCCAATACTCAATCCTCTATGCCCTTGGGCGACAAGTGTTTTGTCAACCAGACGCTGGAAGGTTGTTGAAAGCTGCTTTGAATCAAATTGCCCTTCCAGTGAATTCACTACATTCGCTGCTCTTGAAATGATAGCTGGGGCAAGTTCTTCACATTTGGCGAGTTGCTTGATGGTGCCTTCATCTAAAATACGACCACAGTGATCTCGGATAATTTGTGCACGTTGATCTTTAGGCGGTACAGGAATATCCAGCACCCAATCAAAGCGACGCATAAAAGCTGGATCAATATTTTCAATATCATTGCAAAGCCAGAAGGTTGGATTTTTATTCTCTTCGAGCAAATGATTTATCCAGGCCTTACGAGTTTGTGCTACTGATCTGAAAAAACCACCGTTTCCCCCAAACACATCTTCAACTTCATCAAACAGTAACATAGAGTCTGATTTTGTGAAAAAGGCTTGCGCTGCACGCACGGTGCAGAGTCGTTGTTCACCGGTGATGGAATCACCGTCCTCATCTTCACAAGAAATTTCATACAACGTGCAATTCACTTTTTCAGCAATCAAACGGGTTAATTGTGTTTTTCCACAACCTGGACGACCATGAATAAAAATATTGACGCCTGCTTTTTTGTTGCGAAGTGATTCAGTTAGATAAGGTATAAGCATATCCAAATCACTTTTTAAGTGGGCATAGTTATCGAGTGTCAATTGCGCCGCAGGACTCTTAAAAACCATGTCACGTAGCCATTCAATGGGTGATGCTCCCTCACAATTATCGGTGAGTAAACGATCGGCAAATGAACGTGATAAGGCATCTAAACTTCCTGATAAATCAGAATTATAATGCGTATTCACTTTTAATAAGGCTGTTTTGGCTAAGAGGCCAGTTGGTGCTAAAGCTTCTCTCACTGCTTTTTCGGGTTCATCTAAAATGACCGATAACACATGCGTGAGTTTAAGGGCACTGAGTTTATGGCCGAGCATATCACTAGTTTCATTGAGTAAACGATGATTTTGCAGGAGCGTAGTAAAGCCTAAAAGCTTAGCTTCTAAATTGTTTAACCCCACCGCTTTTGCTAATTTATCAAGATTTTGCGCCAAAGGCTCTGGAAAAGTGAATCCACTCGATAGCTTTTCCTCTTTTTGAAATAACTGAACCAAAGCTTGGCGTGCTTTGAGTGCATCAAACTCACCTTCCTCTACAACGAAAGGCAAATTAAATACGGCCGCTATTTCGTCAGAATAATAATTCGAATCTTGTATCAATTCACGATGACACTCTAAAGGAACCAATATTTTTAACATATAGAATCGTACGATAGCGTCCATATTACGCAAATCATCCGTTAAGAAATGGTTTCCATGTCTTTTTGATCTTCTCATGTACGTTTCCTCTAGGTTAAGTCGATAGATTCATTGAAAGCGGATTGATAGAGTGCGGGCAGTAAGTCCGCAGCTCTGCCAATTAAGTTTTCATCGCAGTAGCGATCGAGTTCTGTTTTTGTCATATTGATTTGAACCACCAGTGCGTTATTGCACTTAGCCAGAAAAGGTAAATCGGCTG
>CAIXTG010000107.1 GCA_903922325.1 uncultured Actinomycetes bacterium | reverse complement strand
TTTTATAATGGATTTGTTAAATTGTATTAAGATTATTTCAAAGGAGCAGTTTGCCCATGAGAAAACGAAATAAGAATTTCGAACTTTACTCAGGCGGCACTCCAAGTTTGCGTGGCACCTTAGCCAAGATATTTATCTTGGGATTAGTTGATGCGGGCGTTGGCTTTGTTTTGATGATTTTATTTGGCAAAGAAAAATATGGCTTTGCAATTTTTCTCGGTTTAGTAACTCTTTTAGTTAACTGGATTTACTTACGCCGTGGTGGGCTGCCAGCTAAATACTTAGCCCCCGGCGTAATTCTATTACTTGCATTTCAAGTTTATGTAGTTATTTTCAGCGGTTATATTTCGTTTACTAACTACGGTGCGCTCCATAATGGAAGTTATGCCGAAGCCTTAGATGCTATTCAACAATCTGCTGTCGAACCTATTGAAGGTGCTGCCGAATATGAGATCAAGGTAGTTAAAGCTGAAGATGGTAGTGTTTTATTTTTAGGCCTTGACTTTAACACCGGCAAAACTTTCTTAGGTGGCGAGGATTACGCCAAACATCCTTGGCGCGAGATCACTGCAGCTGATGGGTTAGAAGTAGATGGGTCTGGTTATCCAACTTCACTTTCTGGCGTCACCTTCTTAACAGATGACGAAATAGTTGAAGTTGACCCTGGCGTAACAACAATGAAGATTCCACTTGGGCCAAATCTAGATACCGACGGCTTCATCGCCACAGCCGATGCTTTCTTTGCCCAACAAAATCGGTTCTCCTACATTTATGACGAGAAGAATAAAGTCATGACTCGTCTAGTAGATAACAAGATATTCCCAGCTGACGAAACGGCTGGTTTCTTTAAGAACAAAGATGGCGAAATCCTTAGCGAAATTGGTTGGCAAGTTCGGGTTGGTTGGAGAAACTATAAGAAGATCTTCGGAGACCCAGATCTACGAGGCCCACTCAGTGGCATCATTCTTTGGACTTTCCTCTTCGCCTTCTTCTCGGTTTTTAGTACTTTTGTACTTGGTTTAACGCTGGCGCTAATTTTCAATGATGAGCGAATCCGTGGGCTTAAAATTTATCGAGCGATTTTTATTTTGCCTTATGCCTTCCCGGCCTTCTTGTCGGCCTACGTATGGCGAGGCATGTTCAACACCGAAGACGGCTTTATCAACCGATCAATTTTGGGGTTCATGGGTGAGGATAATCGAATTCCTTGGCTAGAACAGCAAGGCCCAGCCCGTGCAGCCGTGCTTCTAACTAACTTATGGCTTGGCTTCCCATATATGTTCTTGATCTGTACTGGTGCACTGCAGGCAATCCCGAACGATCTAACCGAAGCTGCTGGCATTGATGGCGCTTCACCTTGGAAGATCGTTAAGTTGATCAAGTTGCCACTGCTTCTAGTTTCATTAGCACCACTCTTAATTGCATCATTTGCATATAACTTTAATAACTTTGGCGCGGTGTATTTGTTGACCGGCGGTGGCCCGTTCTTAAATCCAACGCTAAAAGTTAATGCTGGCGCAACGGATATTTTGATTACTTTCGTTTATCGAATAGCTTTTAGTGGTTCGCAAGGCGCTGACTACGGCTTAGCGAGTGCTTTCTCGGTTCTGATTTTCATATTAATTGGTTCTATTTCATTCTTTAGTTTCAAACGAACCAAGGGATTAGAGGAGTTAACCCAATGACAACTTTGCAGGCACGTCATCCGAAATCTAAACGCGGCGGCGCAGTCCGTTGGTTTATGCAAGTTGGCTGGAAGCATCTGCTAGCTCTAGTCGTTATTGCTTACGCAACCTTTCCGTTGGTTTACATCCTTTCTACTTCGCTTACCGACATGGGTGGAATTGAAAACTTCACTCTTTTCGGACAGTTCTATACTAAAAATTACACCGACTTGCTCACTTCGCCAGATTATCCATTCTTAAAATGGATGACGAACACTGTAACTTTGGCTGGCATCACCGCAATTATTAGTGTTTTTATCAGCGCGCTAGCCGCATTCGCCTTCTCGCGTCTGCGTTTCAAAGGTCGCCGCCCTGGTTTATTAGCTTTGATTTTGATCCAGATGTTTCCTTCAATCCTAGGCTTAACTGCCGTTTATGGAATTTTAAGCAAGCTAACTGATTATGTTCCAGCAATTGGTTTGGGTACTAAAGCGGGCTTGATCTTGGTTTACCTTGGTGGCTCACTCGGTGGTGGAACTTATTTAATGTATGGATTCTTTAATACGGTTCCAAGAGAATTAGATGAAGCAGCCAAGATTGATGGCGCAACACATACTCAGATTTACTTCAAAATTATTCTGCGTTTAGTTGCACCGGTGCTCGCAGTTATGGCGCTGCTTTCATTCATCGGTACTTTCGGTGATTATGTCTTGGCCTCAATTGTTTTCAATACAA
>CAIXTG010000106.1 GCA_903922325.1 uncultured Actinomycetes bacterium | reverse complement strand
GATATAAAGATATTTCTATGGCTGTTAAATCAAAGGGAACTCCTGAGCCTGGCACAACACCATATGCTCGATTGAAATTTGAAGGTGGAGTGCACCGTGTACAGCGCGTTCCAGAGACTGAAAGCCAAGGTCGCATTCACACTTCCGCTGCCGGTGTTCTTGTACTTCCAGAAGCAGAAGAAGTAGATGTTGAGCTTGATATGAATGATGTGCGCGTAGATGTTTATCGCTCATCTGGCCCAGGCGGCCAATCCGTTAATACAACTGACTCTGCAGTTCGATTAACACACGTGCCAACTGGCATCGTGGTTTCATGTCAGAACGAGAAGAGTCAGTTACAGAATAAAGAATCTGCCCTTCGTATTTTGCGCGCCCGATTATTGGTAGATGCGCAAGAAAAAGCTGATGCGATTGCATCCGCCGAACGCAAGAGCCAAGTGCGCACAGTTGATCGCTCTGAACGTATTCGTACTTATAACTACCCTGAAAATCGCTTGAGTGATCACCGCGTTAATTACAAATCAAATAACTTAGATGCTGTGTTAAATGGCGAGCTCGATGATGTTATTCAAGCTTTGCTAGATGCTGATAAAGCCGCCAAATTAGCTTCAACTGAAAAGTAAGTACGTAGGATTTAAGATGCAGATCAAAGCGCTGATTAGTGATGGCAAGGCGCAGATCGCGGCTGCTGGATATTACAGCGTTGATGCTGAAATTTTGTTGGCACATCTTTTAGGTTTAACGCGCATGGAGCTACATAACCCGATTGCACTTGAACGCGCATTGGCAGAGGTCACTGATGAAAGCGCGATAGTCGATGGCTATGCCGAATTAGTTAAGCGTCGCTGTAACCACGAACCAGTGCAGTATTTAACGGGTACGGCGGGATTTCGTAACTTAAATCTTGTAGTTGGCCCAGGAGTATTAGTTCCTCGCCCGGAAACCGAAGGTTTAGTTGAAGAAGTTCTTAAACATATTGCTAATTTGCCCGGCCCAGTTTCGGTAATTGATTTAGGCGCCGGCTCAGGTGCGATGGCGATTTCTATTGCTACTGAAGCCCCAAATACGCATGTAATAGCGGTTGAAAAGAGCCTAGATGCCATCGAGTGGCTTAAGCAGAATGTGGCTTTCTACGATGAAAGTATTCGTATTGTTCAAGGCGATGTAGCTGAAGTTCTTGAAGGCGTTAAGTGCGATGTAGTTGTGGCAAATCCGCCATATGTGCCTGATTCACAACCGCTGCCAAAAGATGTTGCTAACTTCGAGCCAGCAATTGCGCTATTTGGTGGCCCTGATGGGTTAGAACTACCCAAGCGATTTATTGATGCAGCAGCGCGCTTACTTAAAACGGGTGGGCTATTAGCAATCGAACATACCGAAACTCAAGGCGAGGCAATTGCGAAATTGCTCAGTACTGACTTCACTCAAATATCATTACATCTAGATTTAACTGGGCGGCCACGTTGGACCAGTGCGCTGAGGAAGAACTCATGAGCGAAATTATTAAGTTAGCGTCAGAAGATTTTGCGGCTCAGGTAGCTCTAGGTGCCAAAGCAATTCGAGATGGTTATGTAATCGTGGTGCCACTTGAACATAGCTATGCATATCTCTGCGATGCCTTTAGTCATGACGCCGTTCGCACGATGCATGTAATGCGTGGCGACGCGCTTGGTGTAGCAGCTCAAGTTTTAATTTCAGATGCAGCTCGAGCAGTTGGAATTATTCGTGATTCAACTGAAGATCTGCAAAAGTTAACCAGTGCATTTTGGCCCGGCTTATTGTCCGTAACAGCTAAACCACAGTTAGCGCTTAACTGGGATCTTGGCGATGATCGCAATTTAGATCGCATCAATGTTCGTGTTCCTGCTGCCGAATTCGCACGTGCAATAACAGCTGAAGTAGGTCCGTTGGCAACCGCAAGTGCAACACTTGCTGGAGAACCTGCAATAAATAGCATCGATGACATCTCAATTGATGGAACTCATTTGGCTTTGATTTTTGACGGTGGCGTATTAGCCAAAGGTCAGCCAACGACAATCATCGAAACCACTGAAACTGGGCTCAAAGTAGGGCGAATTGGGGCGATTTCACAGGCGCAATTGGTCG
>CAIXTG010000105.1 GCA_903922325.1 uncultured Actinomycetes bacterium | reverse complement strand
TCAAACTTCCCAGAATCTAAGAAGAGTTCCTCTTGCAACTTCGCTCTTGGCGGTCTTTGCGGGAATCCTGGCGAAGCTTTCTTTAACCAAAGGCGATCTCTTACCCGGGCTCGATGGTGCTTTCTATTGGGTTCAAGTTCGCTCAGTGCTTGAAAATCAGTCACTCGCATTCTCAGATTTACCATTGGTTTTTTGGGTTCAAGCTGCCATCGCCAAGGTTGTTGGAGATGTTCCACTGGGTGTTCGAATTTCTGATGCGGCATTACCAGCATTGTCAGCAATTCCCATTTATTTGATCGCCAAGAGATTTAAGAATCCATTCTTGCCAGCAGTAGCAATTTTGGTTGTCTTACTGCATCCGATTCAACTTTATTTCTTCACTGGTGATTTCATCAAGAATGAAGCGACCATTCCTGCACTCTTCTTCATGGCACTAGTTCTTGTAAATTGGGAAGCTCGGTCAAAGAAACCCTCAGTAATTTACTTAATCATCCTATTTGTGATCACAGCACTTTCGCATTTTGGAACAGCGCTGCTGGCATTCATCCTTATCGTTTTGTGGGGATTGCTTCAAATGCGTAGGAGTGGTCTCAAGTTTTGGCTTAAAGGTATATCCCTCTCTGTTCTCGCTTTTGTAGGTTTGTTGGCTTCTCTCGCAATAATCGTCCCAAATCGCTATGAACGACTCGTTGAATTCATAACTACCCCAAGTGCCATATTTGTCAGACCAGTAATCGATGGAATTATTCATGGCTACGCAAATTCCATAATTACCTTCACAATAATCACGAGCCAAATTGCGGTTGTAGTTCTTGCAATCATTTCTTGGCGTTCCAGAAGCAATTTCTCCTTCTCAGATATGTCACTCGTGATCGCTTCACTTATAGCTACTTTTATTTTCTCTTCACCGTTTATATCTATGGAATGGGCCGATCGTCTAACAGGGCTTTCCTTTGTTCCACTTAGCGTTGCTGCCATTCTTATCTTTGGCAACGCCGACAAAAATCTCTATAAGGCACCAATTACTGTGCTTGCTGCATTGACTTTGCTATCTTCAATGGCGTTTACATCATATGAAATGAAAATTGTCTTCTCTGATGAGAAATACTCAGATTTCAAGCAACTGGTTCAACAAGTTGATATCCCAGAGAATTCGGTAATTGTTGCCCGTCACGGAGTCCAGTACTTGAGTGCTTGGCATTTTGAAACTGATGTGGTTTTGGAAAGCTATTTTGAAACAGCGGATTTAAGTTCTTACTCCGCGGTCTTTATTCTTGTTGAGAATCGCACCTCAGAGAAGAAGGAGGAGGATGTTCTCAATCCTCCAAGTGATTCAAATGATGACAAGACCAAACCTTCTATGCCTTCAGGGGATAAAGCACCTGATAATGGAGGCAAAGAGATAAACCCTCAGGAACTAACGGGTCAGACGGTATTTGGGAATGAATCGTTTACCCTTGTAAGGATTCGGTAGTCAGCTAAATCTGAGCGGAGGATGAGGGATTTGAACCCTCGATAGGTTGCCCTATACACGCTTTCCAAGCGTGCGCACTCGGCCGCTATGCGAATCCTCCCGCGCAAATTGGGCCCAAACTGAGCGTAAAAGCAGGCTCAGACCTAATCAGCAGGTGAACTCTATCGGTAGCAATAACTATGCTTAGACCAGATCCCTCGCGCGACGTTATCGCGTCCGAACTCCCCCAGGGTAGGAATACAGCAAGGGTAGGCGTGCTCTGATGGGTGCGCGAGGGATCCCTTACAAGATTATTTGTTAGAACTAGAGTTCGGCACCGATGAGTAGGAAGAGCGGAGATCACAAGCGATGTCACTAGCTTTGTATCGCAAGTACCGCCCATCGGTTTTCGCTGATGTCATCGGGCAAGAACATGTAACGCTTCCGCTTTCAAACGCGCTCTCTGGTGATCGCACACATCATGCATATTTATTTAGCGGACCACGTGGTTGCGGAAAAACATCTTCAGCTCGAATCATGGCGCGTTCGCTTAACTGTGTCGAAGGCCCAACCCCAACACCTTGCGGAAAATGTCAATCGTGTACTGACTTAGTTGCAAATGGTCCGGGTTCACTTGATGTAATTGAAATTGATGCAGCGACACATGGTTTAGTTGATGATGCTCGCGATCTGCGCGACAAAGCATTCTTTGCGCCAGTGCAATCTCGTTACAAGATTTACATCATCGATGAAGCGCATCAACTCGGAACCGGTGCAGCGAACGCGCTTTTAAAAGTTGTTGAAGAACCGCCTCCCCACGTTATTTTTATTTTTGCTACAACTGAACCTGAAAAGTTAATCTCAACTATTCGTTCTCGTACTCACCATTACCCATTCCGTTTGGTTCCACCCGGAATTCTGGTTGCGCACTTAGAGAAGATCTGCAACGCCGAAGGTGTAAAAGTCGCTAAAGGTGTATTGCCATTAGTGGTTCGCGCATCAGGCGGTTCAGTTCGTGACGCACTTTCTATTCTTGGTCAGCTATTAGCTGGTGCTGGTTCTGATGGCGTTTCATACGAAATCGCAATTCAATTACTTGGTTTCACAGATGGTGCGTTACTAGATGATGCCATCGACGCACTAGCTGCTCGCGATGGTGCATCACTCTTTAAAACTGTCGATCGCGTAATCGAATCCGGCCACGACCCACGTCGATTCACCAGCGATTTCCTCGAGCGCCTGCGCGATTTAATGATCGTCGATGCGCTTCAGCAAACTAATGCCAATTCAATTTTGCGCGATCTTCCTGAAGATCAGATCGAACGTATGCGCACCCAAGCCAATCAAATTGGTGCGGCCAACCTTTCCCGCGCAGCCGATATTGCTGCCGAAGGCCTCACCCAAATGCGCGGCGCCACTGCCCCACGTTTAATTCTCGAACTCATCTGCGGCCGCATCCTTTTGCCCGGCGCCGATACAACTGAGCGCGGATTACTCAGCCGCATCGAGCGCCTCGAGCGCGCCGAATCCATCTCTGTCCCCGCAGCTAAAGCTGTTGAGTCCCAGAAAGTTGTAGAGAAGTCTTCGCCGGTTACAGAGACAGTTTTGCCGGAGAAAGCTGATTCTAAAAAAGCACTTCCCGAATCAGCGGCTCCGGAAAAAACTGTTGCGGTAGCGCAAAATTCTGCAATCGACGTAACTGGTCTGCGCAGAATCTGGCCCGATGTAATCGAAGAAGTAAAGAAGAAGCGCCGCCTAACTTGGTCGTTGCTAAGTTCGAGCGCCAACATTATTTCGATGGATGACAAATCAATCACGATCGGCATTGTTAACCCAGGTGCGCGCGATTCATTCTTGCGATCTGAATCCGATGTAATTCTGCGCCAAGCATTCGTAGATGTTGTTGGCGTTGATAAAAAGATTGAAGTGATCGTTGATTCTTCGATCGACACCAACACTCCAGCTGCACGCGCCGTGCGCGTTGATGAATCACCGTCAGATCAAAACCAACTTTCTGGGCCAGAACTTCTTGTGCGCGAACTTGGTGCCAAGATTGTGAAAGGCGATAAATGAGCACCGGAATGTATGAAGGTGCCATTCAAGATTTAATCGATGCCCTTGGTCGCTTGCCGGGCATTGGCCCAAAGAGCGCGCAACGAATTGCTTTTCACATTTTGCAATCTGAACCCGAGGTCGCAGTTGCGCTCGTTGAATCAATTCGCACAGTTAAAGAGCGAGTTAAGTTTTGTACCGAATGCGGCAACGTTTCTGAAGAAGAACAATGCCGAATCTGCCGCGACCCACGTCGTGATCGCACTTCAATCTGCGTGGTCGAAGAGAGTAAAGATGTAATTGCAATCGAGCGCACTCGCGAATTCCGCGGTACTTATCATGTGCTCGGTGGCGCGATTAGTCCGATCGATGGCATTGGCCCAGATCAATTACGCATTCGCGAATTAATGGTGCGCTTGGCCGATAACACCGTTACTGAAATTATTTTGGCGACTGACCCCAACCTTGAGGGCGAAGCAACGGCTACCTATCTAGCGCGCGCTTTGGCACCACTGGGCATGAAAGTTTCGCGTTTAGCTAGCGGTCTGCCAGTTGGCGGCGATCTGGAATATGCCGACGAAGTGACCTTAGGCCGCGCATTTGAGGGCCGTCGCACGATATAGCCCAACTATCTCAATATATGGATGAGCATCCGTATCATTATTTGAGATATCCCCTTTATCGGTGGCAAGAGAAGGCATCCATAGTTCAAACTTCGCTACATGGGACTAATTGTTCAGAAATATGGTGGCTCTAGCGTCGCCGATGCCGAGGGCATGAAACGCGTTGCCGCCCGCATTGTGGCGAGCAAGCGCGATGGCAATCAGGTCGTGGTCGTGGTTTCGGCCATGGGCGATACCACCGATGAACTAATCGATTTAGCTAATCAAGTAACGCCAATTCCTAATGGCCGCGAGCTCGACATGTTGTTAACTGCCGGCGAGCGAATTTCCATGGCGCTACTTGCAATGGCGATTTCAAGTTTGGGTCACGAAGCGCGTTCATTCACTGGCAGCCAAGCTGGCGTGATTACCGATTCATCACACGGTCGCGCGCGCATCATCGATGTAACTCCGGGCCGAATTCAAGAAGCACTTAACGAAGGTGCAATAGCAATCGTTGCCGGCTTCCAAGGAATTTCGCAAGACACCAAAGACATTACAACTCTTGGTCGCGGTGGCAGTGACACAACTGCGGTCGCACTTGCAGCAGCACTCGATGCCGATGTTTGTGAAATCTATACCGATGTTGACGGCGTATTTAGCGCCGACCCTCGCGTTGTGCCATCTGCGAAAAAGTTAAAGAGCGTTACTTACGATGAAATGTTAGAACTTGCCGCAAGTGGCGCAAAAGTTCTGCACTTGCGTTGCGTTGAATATGCCCGCCGTTATGACTTACCTATTCATGTCCGTTCAAGTTTTTCTACCAACGAAGGAACCTGGGTGGTCAAAGATCATCCGGAAGGAGACCAAATGGAACAAG
>CAIXTG010000104.1 GCA_903922325.1 uncultured Actinomycetes bacterium | reverse complement strand
CCTTGCCAATGTAAGGAGTTAGATCGCGTACTCGACGCATTTCAACAAGTGATGCTGGCAAGAAGCCGCGAAGACCGATATCAACGATCAAGCCACCCTTAACAACTTCAATAACGGTACCGACGACAACTTCGTCGCGCTCTTTCTTGCCTTCAATGTCTCCCCATGCGCGTTCGTATTGTGCGCGCTTCTTAGAAAGAATTGTGCGGCCTTCTTTATCTTCCTTCTGCAAAACTAAAGCTTCTACTTTTTCGCCAACTTTAACGATCTCTGATGGATCTAGGTCGTGGCGGATTGAAAGTTCGCGGGCTGGAATTACGCCTTCAGTCTTGTATCCGATATCAACAAGTACTTCGTCGCGATCTACTTGAACGATTGTGCCGGTAACTAAGTCACCGTCATTGAAATTTCTAATTGTGCCTTCGATAGCGGCTAGGAAATCAGCGGCTGATCCGATGTCATTTACTGCAATTACTGGTGATGCTGCTTTTGTTGATGAGGTAATCAAGTTGCTCCGTAGGGACAGATGAGTAGTAGTTCGAGTCGGCCGGTTGACCGAAAGGCAAGGGTACGGGTGAGGCCTAGATGGGGTCAATTCGCGCTCAAACTACGCACAAGTAAGCAGTTAGATCGGTAGGATCATCTACGCAATGAAGCGCTATCTAGAAATACTTGCCCTGCCTCACGCCTGGACTTTGGTATTGGCTTCATTTCCCGCACGACTTTCCTACGGAATGATCGGCCTCGGAATCTTCTTTAAAGTCCAACGCGAGACGGGTTCAGTTGCTTTCGCTGGCTTAGCTATCGGCCTTAATTCAATCGGCGGTTCACTGACCGCTGGCTTTCGTGGCTACTTAATCGATAAGTACGGGCAAAGTTGGCCGCTTCGCATTTTCGTGCCAAGTTACGCCGCCATGATCATGGCTGTAAATATGTCCGAATCAAAAACATTCTTGCTTGTCATGGCAACCATCATGGGCGTAAGCGCTCCCCCAATTAATCTTTCAATCAGACCTCTTTGGAAATCAGTTGTCTCTGGCACTCAACTTCGAACTGCCTATGCAATTGATACCTCAATGATGAATACCGCTGGCGTAATCGGGCCAGTAGTTGTTACAACTCTTGCACTCTCTTCTCACCCAGGTAGCGCACTTGCAGTTGCTTCGGCACTGATGTTTTTTGGTGGAACTGCCATCATGATGTCTCAAGTTTCGCGTACCTGGAAACCAGAAGTTAAAGACAAAGGCCAACAACCACTTTGGCGTAATCCAGCCCTTCGACTTTTAATGCTCGAAGGTTCCTTCATTGGTTTTGGTTGGGGCATCTTCGATGTAGCAGTGCCAGCATTTGCAACCCTTGAAAAAGTGCCTAATCGGACAGCTTGGGTCTTTGCAGCAATGGGAATCGCAAGCATCGCAGGTGGCTTAATTGCCGGAACACTTTCAAAGCGCACTTCATCACTTTCCGCATTACGAAAAACCTATCTACTTTGGTTCCTCGTATCGCTTCCTATGGCCTTTACCTACCCAGGTTGGTCGATGGTAATTGCCGGCGCTTTCCTAGGTTTCGTCGGTGGCGCAATTCAAGTTTTCTATTGGGAAGTTATGGAAGCTGTTCGCCCGAAAGGCTCAGCAACTTCATACATGGGATTCCTTTGGAGTGTTGAAGGAACGATCATGTCACTTGGTGCTGCAATCGGTGGATGGCTATGCGAGTCATACGGCGCCCGCGTAACACTTTCGATAACTTCTGTATGCATCGCACTCGGTTGCATCTTCTTAACTATCGGTAAGCCTCGCTTAATGGCGGCAGATCGCATTCCTACTGATGAAGAAGATCTAAAAGCTATGGAAGATAACTCACCAACTACTAAGTAGGTTTACTTCTTCTTATAACCCTTAGGGCAAACCGGCTTAACAGCTGTTACCTTCTTGGTTAGTTTTCCTTTAACACAGGTGATTGTTGTTTTCTTTGCGGCCACAGCCTTATCTGCAGCTGCTTTGGCAGCAGCCTCAGCTTTAGCTTTCAATTCTGCAGCAGCTATTACTGCTGCCTCTTGTGCGGCTTTTGCATCAGCCAATATTTTCTCATTGGCAGCTTTTGCCTCTTCGATTATCTTTTCTAACGCAGCTTTATCTGTGCTTAACTTAAGATCCAAGACAGCTCTTTCCGCAATCAGACTAGCTTCTAGTAATGCTTTTGCCGCAGCTAGCTTAGTTTCTATAGATTTTTTGTCGGACTCAAACTTTAACTTAATGAGCTCCTCGGCAGCCTTATTCGCAATCACTCTCAATTCCTCTGCAGCCTTAGCTGCAATTAGCCTCAATTCCTCATCAGCTTTTCTAGTTGCTTCGGCAAGTTCCGCATCGGCTTTTCTCTGAATTTCCAGAAGTGATGTAGTTGCGAGCATCTCTCTAATTAGGCCTTCCGCGCCCATGCTTGAATTATCAAGGCTGCTATCTACAAACGAGTTCAAATTTTCAACCGTGAACTTTCCATTCACGATTTTGTAGTTTGAAAAGTTACTCTCAACCATCTCACCGTTGGCAGTAAAGCTAATCGGCAATCCCCGCAAACTTGTACCCTTATAGGATTTCACATACTCAAGCATTTTACTTCTAGTTCTAACGCCTGAATTAATACCCGAGAGAAACACAACTGCTGCGTCAAATGACTCAACAGAATAGACTCCAGAAGAAATGCCCATGTGGCTCACGAAATCAGCTTCTAATCTCGCACTGATTCCTGCGAATCCACCTAACCCACTAGCGCCGGAAACTCGTATTCCCTCGCCAGCGCTTCCTGCAAGGTTCGCAAAATTTGGATCATACATAAGCGATTCGCTGCCAGCAAAGACTGCTTTTGAACCTGAGTCACGTAGTTGCTTGATAAATACAGCAGCTTGGTTTCCGTAACCGGTGTAGATAACTACATCGGCACCCGAGGCTTTAATTTTCGCGATAGAAGGAGTGAAATCGGTAGTTCTATCTGAAATCGAATCAGTGCCCAATAATGAGGCACCCTCAACATTTAAAAGAGCTCTCTTCACATAATCTGCCAACGGGACTGAATATGCACTTTGATCATCAATCACGAAAACCTTCGCTGCGCTGTTTCCGCTTGTTGCCCACTTAGCAAGTGCTGGTCCCTGCTTGTCATCTGTTGAAGCAACGCGGTGGAAAACTGGTCCACCGAAGCCAGGTGATGCTGGATCTGTAAGGGAGATGCGTGTTGCAGATGGAGAGATAAGTGCTAACTCACCAGCCTTGTAGAAAGGAAGAGATGCAATTGTTGCACCTGAGTATGCAGGTCCAACGATGCCCAGAATTGAAGTGTTCTGGCCAATTCCTGGAGCAATTTTTCCAGCTACCGCTGGGTCACCTTGATCGTCAATCGAAACAAGTTTTACTTCAACTTTATCCTTGTTTAAATAATTAAATAACTTGATCGCATACCTAACGGCGTTTTGTTGACTAACTCCAGTTGATGCTTCCGGGCCAGTTAGTGGTCCTTGATAACCCAGGTACAGAACTTCAGATTTTAAGGCGACTGTGTCTGCAGCATTTGACCCATTAGGAACAATCAAAAAAGAAGTTGAGAGCAACAGAACTGAGATCCAGGAAATTACTCTATTTTTCATATCCAAAGTTTAGGCTCTCGATACTGATTATCAAAGAAATTTTCTTTGTGTCTCTTTTAGCCGCACCACAGATTGAGCCTCTGACCTAATGATTGAGCGTAAAAAAGATTGTTACGGGGTGTGTAGAAAGAGCATGCAAAGTTTGCGTCACTAAACTTCCTAAGGATCAGTGGGCGGCTTCGTCCCAGCTTTTGCCGACTCCAACATTGACATCAAGCGGCGCTTTCAGAGGGTATGCCCCACCCATCTCTTTTCGGACTAACTCAGTTAACTGATCAAGTTCGCCCTTGGCCACCTCGAAAATCAATTCATCGTGTACCTGAAGCAACATGCGTGACTGCAACTTAGCCTTGGTCATTGCCGCGTCAACGTTAAGCATGGCTTGCTTGATGATGTCAGCAGCTGATCCTTGAATGGGCGAGTTCAACGCAGCCCGCTCTGCTATTTCGCGACGCATGCGATTGTCGTGAGTTAAGTCAGGCAAGTAACGGCGACGTCCCATAACGGTTTCGGTGTAACCAACTTTGCGGGCTTCTTCAACCACATTCTTTAAGTAATCACGGATGCCACCAAAGCGTTGGAAGTAGCGATCCATTAAGTCACTTGCTTCTGGCGGTGAAATTGAGAGCTGCGCAGATAAACCAAATGCTGATAAACCGTAAGCCAAGCCATATGACATAGCTTTAATTTGTCGGCGCATTTCAGGATCAACATCTTTTGCATTGACGCCAAACACTTCAGCAGCAACTGTGGCATGTAAATCTTCGCCACTTTCAAAAGCAGCCAGCAAGTTTTCATCATGGGAAAGGTGAGCCATGATGCGCATTTCAATCTGGCTGTAGTCAGCGGTCAGCAGAGTTTCAAAACCTTTACCTGCGATAAAGGCGGCGCGAATCTTGCGACCTTCTTCAGTGCGCACTGGAATATTCTGCAGGTTTGGTCCGGTTGAAGATAGACGACCGGTGGCCGCAACTGTTTGCTGGAAGTGGGTATGAATGCGACCATCTTCGGCAATCTCGTTTAGGAGTCCTTCGACTGTCGTCTTCAACTTATTGGTCTCACGAATTCGAAGTAAAGATTGCAGCAGCGGGTGTTTAGTTTTTTCAAAGAGCCACTCAAGAGATTCGGCAGATCGGAAGAGCACACGTCTGAACTCCAGTCACTGTATGCGATCTCGT
>CAIXTG010000103.1 GCA_903922325.1 uncultured Actinomycetes bacterium | reverse complement strand
GGTGTAGTTACCTACGTTCGCGTGGTCGATGGTCATCTTTCACCACGTGATCAAATTCAAATGTTCTCAACTGGCGTGCGCCACGAGATGCTTGAAGTCGGCGTTATCTCGCCAGAACCAATGCCAAGTAAGGGTCTTGGAGTTGGCGAAGTAGGTTATTTAATTACTGGCGTAAAAGATGTTCGCCAATCACGTGTGGGTGACACCGTTACGACTTATAACAATCCAACTAAGACCGCACTCGCTGGCTATAAAGATCCAAAGCCAATGGTTTTCTCTGGGCTATTTCCATTAGATGGCGCAGATTTCCCAGTGCTTCGCGAAGCGCTAGATAAGTTACAACTAAACGATGCCGCATTAGTTTATGAACCAGAAAGCTCAGCGGCTCTTGGCTTCGGTTTCCGCTGCGGTTTCCTTGGTTTGCTTCACATGGAAATCGTGCGCGAACGCCTAGAGCGCGAATCAAAGTTAAACCTTATTTCAACTGCACCAAACGTGGTTTATAACGTGAAGATGGAAGATGGCAAAGAAGTTCGCGTTACCAACCCATCAGAATTCCCAGATGGCAAAGTAGCTGCAGTCTTTGAACCAATTGTTAAATCAACTATTTTGGCACCATCTGAATTCATTGGTGTGATCATGGAACTCTGCCAAGATCGTCGCGGCGTATTACTAGGCATGGATTACATCTCTGAAGATCGCGTTGAGATTCGCTACACCTTGCCACTTGCTGAAATTGTTTTCGATTTCTTCGATCAATTGAAATCTCGCACCAAAGGTTATGCCTCCCTTGATTACGAGGAAAAAGGCGACGAAGAAGGCAAATTAGTTAAAGTTGATATCTTGCTACAAGGCGAAGCAGTCGATGCTTTCAGCGCAATCGTTCACCGCGACAAGGCATATGCTTATGGCGTAATGATGACCGGTAAGTTGCGCGAATTAATCCCACGTCAGCAATTCGAAGTACCTATTCAAGCTGCGATTGGTTCTCGCATTATTGCTCGTGAATCAATCCGTGCGATGCGCAAAGACGTTCTTGCAAAGTGTTACGGCGGCGATATTTCACGTAAACGTAAATTGTTAGAGAAGCAAAAAGAGGGTAAGAAGCGCATGAAGATGGTTGGCCGCGTAGAAGTTCCGCAAGAAGCTTTCGTTGCAGCCCTTGCCACAGATGCGGATATTGAGAAGATCAAGGCCGCACGTAAAGCTGGAAACTAGCCTAAATCGCTCGAATTAAATCGACAGTTTCCTGGGTTATCCCCTTATATTTGATTTATGAAACGTCTGATCACAGCGCTAGTAGTTACTTTAACTTTGGGACTTTCTTTCATAGTTCCAGCCTCAGGCGCCGTAAAAGCAGGTGCGAGCTGCCCGAAACTCAAGGCAACGACAACAGTTTCTGGTTATAAGTACACCTGTATCAAATCTGGAAAGAAATTAGTTTGGAGCAAAGGCGTAAAAGTGGCCGTCAAGGCAACACCTTCACCAACTGCCACTCCAACTGCCACTCCAACTGCCACTCCAACTGCCACTCCAACTGCCACTCCAACTGCCACTCCAACTGCCACTCCAACTGCCACTCCAACTGCCACTCCCGTTCAGAAAACAGATGATGTTTACAGTGGACCTTCAGAAATAAGTGACAACATCGAGCTCTGCAAAATCAAAGAAGTCAATTTGAATGGCCCAAGAAATGGAAGGGCAGGACCTGAAGGAGCTCCTATCCAGCTGCCCTCTGGTTTTCCAATAGTTACACCTGCAACTCAACATATTGGGACAGTGAAGTGGGCATTAATTCCAATTGATTTCTCAGATTTAAAAGGGGAATCAAATTTTCGGTCAAGAGTGGACCTACAAATGGAATTATTGACTGATTGGTACTTTACCGTAAGTGAAGGAAACCTAAAAGTTAATTGGTCTGTTCATAATGATTGGGTGACATTACCAAAACCTTCAAGTCAATACGCAATTGGTGATTCTGCAAACTTAATGAACTCAGATGCAGGTCAGGCACTATTTCGTGACGCTATGGCAAGTGCGGATCCAGTATTTAACTTTACAAATATCCAATATGTGATTTTTTTGCTTCCTAAAGGGCAAACGTTTTTAAAGGAAACCTCACAAGGTTTCCCCTGGGACAAGTTAGTTATTGATACTGAAACCAACGAGGGAAAGGTTTCAGGCTATGCCATCCCTGGAGTCTTTATGGATCAGCCAAATAAAGATTACTGGGGATATTGGGCACACGAATTTGGTCACGCAATATCTTTGCCACATATAGGTCGATCTCGCCCACCTGCACCGCTCTTCGCTGGTTATGACTTAATGGCGAGCCAGGATGGCGCAACTCGAGAATTGAGTGGCTGGTTGAGATTTGGTGCTCAATGGCTCCCAGATGAGCGGGTCTACTGCAAAGAATCAAGTGCGATTAATAAGCTAGAGGTAACACTTGTTCCACTTAATTCCGGCGAAAAAGGTTTGAAGTTAGTGGTGATTCCACTTTCAACAACCAAGGCTATAGTGATCGAATCTAGACGAGATACAAAATTCTCTTGCCAAATGAACAAAAAACAGAACGGCATATTGGCGTACATCTACGACGCTACTTTATCCCATGGCGAAGATTTTCTGATTCCAGTTGCGCCAGCAGGAAGATCAATAGTTCAAACGCCATGCCCAGCCCCACCAATGATAGATAGCGTGCTCAGAACTGGAGACAAGATTTCAGTTGACGGTTTTATAATAGAAAATCTTTTGAGCGGAAATTTTGACAAGATCAGAATTACTAAGCAGTCATAATTTAAATTAGAAGTTTCCTAAGCAGTTGTTGTCATGACGAAAGTTGAAATACAATACTTATATGTCGCTCTCGTTTTACGTTCATATCCCGTACTGCGTAAAACGCTGTGGCTACTGCGACTTCAATACGTACACGCCATCTGAGCTGCAAGATGGTGCCACACTAGAGATCGTTTCAAATGACTATATCGATGCAGTTTTGCGAGAGCTAGAAAATGCGCCAACTTCGCCGGTTCCAACGATTTTCTTTGGTGGGGGAACACCTTCACTCTTGCCACCTCATGATTTAGGGCGAGTAATTGCGGCTATTCGCAATCGCTTTGATTTAGCGCCAGATGCTGAGATAACACTAGAGGCAAACCCAGATTCAGTTACGGCTGAAAAGCTTGCTGAGTATCTAACTGTTGGCTTCAATCGTATTTCCTTTGGTATGCAATCAGCTAAACCGCATGTATTGGCAGCCCTTGATCGCACACATAATCCAGAGAATGTTGCAAAGGCTGTAAGCATGGCTAGGGCTGCAGGTTTTGAATCAATTAGCGTTGACTTGATTTACGGTACCCCAGGTGAATCACTTGATGATTGGCGCGAAACAGTTGATGCTGCACTTGCTTTGGATATTGACCATATAAGTGCTTATGCCTTAATTGTAGAAACTGGCACCAAGTTAGCTGCGCAAATTAAACGTGGTGATTTAACTATGCCCGATGATGACTTGATGGCAGATATGTATTTGTTAGTTGATCGTTTATGTGAAGAAGCTGGTTTGAGTTGGTACGAGCTAAGTAATTGGTCAAAGCCTGGCAAAGAATGTTTACACAATATTTCCTACTGGAAGAGTTCTAATTGGTGGGGGCTAGGGCCAGGAGCGCATTCGCATTTAAATGGTGAGCGTTGGTGGAATGTGAAACATCCAACGGCCTATAAAACCAAATTATTTGCAGGTGAATCTCCGGTGCAAGATCGCGAAACCATGAATGCATCTCAGTTGCGAGATGAAGAAATTATGTTGGCTATTCGAATGCGCGAAGGTTTAAGTTTTGAAGCGCTGAAGCCACAGGAACTTGAGCGATTAGCTAGCTACCGCGAAGAGGGTTATCTAGATATCTCTGGTGATCGGATCAAATTAACGCCAACGGGTCGGTTGATTGCTGATCGAATCGTGCGCGAAATCGTTATGTAGTACCTTTTACCCACTATGGAAACCACAAAAGTCGTCCTGCTCTCGTTCTTAGCCTTGATTTTCCTTATCTCTGGCCTCTCAAAAGCCAGTGGTAACGAGAAGGGCTTAAGCGGAACGCGCGATGTGAACGTGCCTGATTGGATGGCGCGCGTAACTGGCGTATTTGAGGCAGCTGCTGCCCTGGGATTAGTACTAGCTTTGAAGTGGAGCGCCTTTGCATATCCGGCACTGATTTCACTTTGGTGCATTATGGCTGGCGCGATCTTCTTCCACTTCCGTGCCGACAAAGCCAAGACGGCGTTTCCAGCGTTCTTCTTGTTAACTTTGATTTCAATTACGCTCGCAATTAACTAACCAGAAACTTTTCTCATGTCTAACCGCCGACTCGAAATCTTGCGAGCAATTGTCGATGAATATGTCGCTACGCAAGAACCAGTTGGCTCAAAGGCAATTGCCGATCGCCATGCTTTAGGAATCTCACCTGCAACAATTCGTAACGAGATGGCCGTACTTGAAGAAGAAGGTTTGATCGCACAACCGCATACCAGCGCTGGTCGTATTCCAACCGATGCCGGTTATCGCTTATTCGTAGATCGCATCGAAACGGTTAAGCCACTTTCAGGTGCAGAGCGTCGCGCAATTGAAACTTTCCTTGAGGGTGCTCTTGATCTTGATGATGTTGTAATGCGCACCGTTCGATTACTAGCGGATGTCACCAAGCAAGTCGCGGTTGTTCAGTATCCATCGATGATTAAATCTAAAGTGCGCCACGTTGAGTTGGTTTCGCTTACTACTTCGCGCTTGATGATGATTTTAATTACTGACTCAGGTCGAGTCGAACAACGAGTGATCGAATTAAGCAACGACGTAAATGATATTTTCATTGCTAGCTTGCGCAATCAGATTAATAACGCTTTGGCTGGATATCGATTGCCAGAAGTTGCTGATCGCATAACTGGCATCATGGATATTTATTCGGCTCATGAACGCAAAGATGTGGCGCTACTAATCTCAGCTTTGCTGGAAATGTCGATGGAACGACCAGAAGAGAAGATTGTGTTAGCCGGAACCTCGAATTTGGCTCGGTTTAGTGAGGATTTCTCAACTCAGATTCATCCAGTTTTAGAAGCCCTCGAAGAGCAAGTGGTTCTATTACGCCTACTTGGCGATGCAAATGAGAATGTAAAGGTGCGCATTGGGCACGAACAACAGGTAGCAAATCTGCAGCAAACCAGTTTGGTAACTGTTGGCTACGGCATAGATAATTCTCCTTTGGGAGCGCTTGGAATCCTGGGGCCAACCCGCATGGATTACGCCAGCTCAATGGCAACAGTGGGCGCCGTAGCTAGATACATCAGTCGATATTTAACAGAGGGCGCATAAGTGGCAGATCATTACGAAGCGTTAGGTGTATCGCGCGATGCATCTGGCGATGAAATAAAGAAGGCTTATCGCAAACTTGCTCGTGAATTACATCCAGATGTAAATCCAGATCCAGCGATTCAAGAAAAATTCAAAGAAGTTACTGCAGCTTATGACACGTTGAGTGATCCACAGAAACGCCAGCAATATGACATGGGCGGAAGCAACATGGGTGGCTTTGGCGGTTTCGGTGGCGCCGGGGGATTCAGCGACATCATGGATGCATTCTTCGGTGGTGGCACATCTAGTCGTGGCCCTCGACCACGTATGCGCGCAGGCCAAGATGCACTTATTCGCATCGAAGTAGATTTAAATGAAGCTTGCTTTGGTACTGAACGAACAATTACTTTGGAAAGCGCTGTGGTTTGCACGAAGTGCACCGGTAGCGGTTGTGCAGATAACTCAACACCGCAAACTTGTCCGATCTGTAAGGGTCGCGGTGAAACTCAGCAAGTAACAAGATCCTTTATCGGGCAAGTAATGACTTCGCGTCCTTGCAATAATTGCGGGGGATACGGTTCAACTATTCCAAACCCTTGCCGCGAATGTTCCGGCGATGGGCGAGTCCGTGCTCGACAAACTATTGATGTCAAAGTTCCAGCAGGAGTTGAAACGGGAAACCGAATTCAAATGTCTGGCCGTGGCGAAGTTGGCGCGGGAGGTGGCCCAGCTGGTGATCTATATGTAGAAATCGTGGAAACTCCGCATGAAACCTTGATGCGCGAAGGCGATAATTTGCACTTAGCGCTGGCGGTTTCAATGGCAGCAGCAACGCTGGGAACGAAAGTTAAAGTAGAAACTTTAGATGGCCCAATCGAGGTAGAAGTTAAAGCTGGCACTCAAAGTGGCGCCACTATTACGGTTAAGGGCAAAGGCATGACCCATTTGCGCCGTGGCACTCGCGGCGACCTGATTGTCCATGTCGAAGTAAAAATTCCGACAAAATTGAATAAGACCGAAGAAGAGTTAATGCGAAAGTTTGCCGAATTACGCGGTGAAAAAGCTGGCGAAGTTGAGATCAAAGATCACGACCAAAGTTTCTTCCATAAACTTCGTGGCGCTTTCGGCCGCTAAATGTTAACTCTATTTTTTGTACCAGATCTGCCAACTCAAGCTGGCGCAATTTATTCATTTAATTCCGAAGATGCTAATCATGCAATTAAGGTACTGCGCATTGAAGTGGGCGAAATATTTCGAGTATCTGATGGCAATGGCGGTTGGGCTAATGTTCAGGTAAATGAAGTAACTAAACGATCACTTGAAACAACGGTTTTAGAAGTTGGTCGCCAAGAGCCGCTGGAAATTAAATTTACAGTTGTACAAGCACTACCTAAAAGCGATCGTGCGAAAGAAGCAGTCGAACTACTAACTGAAGCTGGCGCCGATGTGATTGTGCCTTGGCTGGCCAATCGCTCGATTAGTCGCACCGAAGTAATTAGTAAATTTGCTACAACCGCTCGCGAAGCTAGTAAGCAATCACGCCGATTATTTATTCCGCAGATGCATGAAACTGTTAAAGAGAGAGGCGTTGTTGACTTAATTAAAGGCGCTGATCTGGCACTGGTATTTCATGAAAGCGCGCAAGTTAAGCTAAGTGAAATCATTACGCCTCAAACAAAAGCGAAAAATGTAGTCATTGTGATCGGCCCCGAAGGTGGCATAACTGAAGAAGAACTTGCTACTTTCGCAGCAGCTGGCGCACACGTTGCTGGCCTAGGCAGACCAATTTTGCGCTCGGCACACGCTGGATTAGCAGCTCTTAGTGCCGTTAATTCTTTGCTGAAAGTCTTCTAAACTAATTAACTATGAGCTGCCTATTCTGCAAAATCATCGCTGGTGAAATTCCGGCTGAGATAAAGTTTCAAGATGAACAAGTGATCGCTTTTGCTGACATTAACCCGCAGGCACCAGTTCATTTCCTGATCGTTCCAAAATTGCATGTCGAAAATGCTGCCGAGTTAGCTGCTAAATCACCAACGGCGCTATGTGCAGTATTTGCAGCTGCAGATCAATTGGCAAAGGCTGAAGGTTTAACTGGCTATCGCACCGTCTTTAATACTGGCGCCGACGCTGGGCAAAGCGTTTTTCACGCTCACTTACATCTTTTAGGTGGGCGTGGTCTGGCTTGGCCGCCAGGTTAAAGATAGCCTTATGCCACACATGGAGAGAACCTTAATTACGATTCCGCCCGCAATTCCAATGGTTGCGTTGGTCGGAGCCAATGATGCAAATATGCTCGCTGTTGAAGCGGCATTTCCTTCAGTAAATATCACGGTGCGCGGTAATGAAATAACTTTGCGCGGCCCACATATTGATTGCCAGCAACTTGATAAGTTATTTACCGAACTGATGGTGGTAATTCGTTCTGGCCAGACCGTAAATGTTGATGCGGTAATTCGCTCAATCGGCATGTTGGCTCAGACGCCACAAGATAATCCCGGCGAAGTTTTATCCTTAAACATTGTTTCTAATCGTGGTCGCACCATTAGACCAAAGACTGCTAATCAAAAGCGGTATGTCGATGCAATTGATGAAAACACAATTACTTTTGGAATCGGCCCAGCCGGAACCGGTAAAACTTATTTAGCTATGGCTAAAGCAGTTGCAGCGCTACAAGCGAAGAAAGTTAACCGCATTGTTTTAACTCGCCCAGCAGTTGAAGCCGGCGAGCACTTAGGCTTCTTGCCTGGTTCACTTTCTGAAAAAATTGATCCATATTTACGACCACTTTTTGATGCGCTACACGACATGATTGATATCGATTCGATTCCACGATTGATGCAATCAGGGGTTATCGAAGTTGCGCCTCTTGCGTATATGCGCGGTCGCACGCTTAATGATGCGTTCATTATTCTCGATGAAGCGCAGAACACCACACCTGAGCAGATGAAGATGTTCTTAACTCGCTTAGGCTTTGGTTCAAAGATGGTGGTTACCGGCGACGTAACGCAGATTGATTTACCTAATGGGTCTAAATCTGGCTTGGCAATTATTCGCGATATTTTGCAAGATATCGATGACATCTCTTTCCAAGAGCTAACTGCCGAAGATGTGGTTCGCCACCGTTTAATTGGCGACATTGTTAAGGCTTATGACAAGTTCAATGAAGCGCGCCAAACCCCGCGTTCGATTCGCAATCCATGACCATTGAGATAACAAACAAATCTGGGGCGCTAGCACCTGGCGATCAAATCCAATCTTTACTTGCATTTGCGATGTCAAGATTAGATCTGAATCCTGATTGTGATTTGAATGTGACTTTTGTCGATGATGCCGAAATGACCGAACTGCATATTAAGTGGATGGATGAGCCTGGTTCAACTGATGTGCTCTCATTTCCAATGGATCTGCCTGAAACCGAAGGTGAAGTCGTGACTTTGGGCGACATTGTTATCTCACCTGATTTTGCAACAGCGCAAGCAAATTTAGCTGGCCATTCTCCTGAACATGAAATGTTTATTTTGGCGACGCATGGGTTGCTACATATCTTGGGATATGACCATGCTGAACCAGATGATGAAAAAGTAATGTTTGAGTTGCAAGAATCCCTAGTAAAACAATGGAGTGCTGAAAGTAAATGAACCCCCTGCCCATAATTTCCATCATTGCACTTTTGGCTTTCGCTGGCTTTTTAGCTGGCACCGAATCAGCACTTGCTTCAATCTCTCGCGTCGTGATTGAAAAACTAGAGAGCAAGCGTGGCGGAGCTATTCTTAAGAAAGTTTTCTTCGATCAAGCTAGATATTTAAATGTAGT
>CAIXTG010000102.1 GCA_903922325.1 uncultured Actinomycetes bacterium | reverse complement strand
CGCGATAGATCATCTAACCAGACCGAACATCCTGCTTTAGCAAGGTCAGATATTTGCATTACAGGGCTGCCTCAATCTGCGGAACAATTGCCTCAACACTAAAACCAAACTCTTTGAAAAGTACGGGCGCTGATGCAGAGGCGCCATAGTGTTCTAGTGAAATTGTTAAACCATTGCTGCCTACATAGCGGTGCCAACCTTGTGAAATGCCAGCTTCGATACTTACCTTGAGCGAATCACTTGGTAGAACTGTGGCACGGTAAGAATCAGGTTGCGCATCAAACCATTCTAAGCAAGGCGCGCTAACAACTGCAGTTGAAATTGATTTTGCTTCTAGGGCAGCTGCCACCTCTAACGCCAGAGAAACTTCAGAGCCAGTAGCTACTAAAGTAACTTTTGCTTTGCCACTTGCGGCTTTTAGTACGTATGCGCCTTTAGCAACTTCGTTAGCAGAGGCATGAGTCGTCCGGTCAACTACCGGGAGATTCTGACGCGACAAAATAATTGCAGCAGGGGAGCGGCGGGTAATGATCTCGCGCCATGCGACGCTTACTTCATTAGCATCTCCTGGGCGAATAACAGCAAGATTTGGAATAGCGCGAAGGGCAGCGAAATGTTCGATTGGCTGATGTGTTGGCCCATCTTCACCTACGCCAATTGAATCGTGAGTCCAAACAAAAGTACTTGGAATATTCATTAACGCTGCTAAGCGAACAGCGGGGCGCATGTAATCGCTAAAGACTAAGAAAGTTCCACCGAAGGAACGAGTTAAACCATGAAGGGCTGCACCGTTTAGAATCGAGCCCATCGCGTGTTCGCGAATTCCAAAGTGAACAATGCGGCCGTATGGATCAGCGTTCTTAATGGCACTGGTTGCAGGCAAGAAAGATCCGCCACCATCAATATCGGTGTTATTGCTGCCAGCTAAATCTGCTGATCCACCCCAAAGTTCTGGCATCTTCTTTGCTAGCGCATTGATCGCTTTACCTGATGCCGCTCGGGTGGCCAATTGAGTTCCGGCTTCAAAAACTGGCAGTTCAGAATCCCAACCTGCTGGAAGCTCTCTACTCTCTAAGCGCTTTAATAACGCGGCTTCATTTGGATTACTAGCTTGCCAAGTTGCTAAACGAGCAGCCCAATCCTTACGTGCTTGTGCGCCGCGATCTTTAACTTTGCGCACGTGTGCGAAAACATCAGCGGGGAGTGCAAAATGTTCATCAGGATTCAAGCCCAAAATCTTTTTGGTTTCGGCAATTTCTTCAGCGCCTAATGCAGAACCATGTGAGCCGGCAGTTCCTTTTGCTTTGGGTGCCGGCCAAGCAATTACAGAGTGCATGCGAATTAGTGATGGCTTGGTTAGTTCAGCTTTTGCAGAAATCATCGCGGCATCAACTGCCGGTAAATCAATTCGCCCATCGGCAGCAGCAGGTACTTCAATTACTTGCCATCCGTAAGCTCGATAGCGCGCAGATACATCTTCAGTAAATGCATTATGAGTGTCGCCTTCAATTGAAATGCGATTGTCATCGTAAATAATTACCAAATTACCAAGTTCTTGAGTACCAGCTAATGATGAGGCTTCAGCGCTAACGCCCTCTTCTAAGTCGCCATCAGAACAAATCACCCAAATTGTGTGATCGAATAATGACTTACCAACTGCAGTTGCTGGATCAAATAAGCCACGTTCATAACGAGCTGCCATTGCCATGCCAACAGCAGTTGCCACACCTTGACCAAGTGGGCCGGTCGTCATTTCAACGCCGGCAGTGTGACCGAATTCAGGATGGCCTGGTGTTAGTGAATTCCAAGTACGAAACGCCTGTAAATCAGCCATCTCTAAACCGTAACCACTGTAGAAAAGTTGAGTGTAAAGCGTTATTGAAGAGTGGCCACAAGAAAGAATAAAGCGATCGCGCCCAATCCAATTTGGATCTGCTGGGTCATGAACTAAATGGCGCTGAAATAAATTGTAGGCAACTGGAGCAAGTGCCATCGCAGTACCAGGGTGGCCGTTGCCAACTTTCTGTACGGCATCCATAGCAAGGGCGCGGGCGTAGGTGACGGCCTGATCATCTAACTCAGTCCAACCGGTCATCTGGCTCATTGTTTTCTCCTAGGTTCGCTCTGCTGTTGTAATTGATAACCAAATTCGCCAAGTGGTAATCCAAACCAAAGTTGATCCAAGTAGATGCAGGATAACTAGTAGTTCAGGAAGTCCTTGCACATACTGGACGTATCCAATTAAAGCCTGGGCCAATGTAGCTGCGAAAAAATACTTGATCCGCCTTTTGGTAACGGGTGACAAATCAGAAAGCACAAACAGTGCAAGTGAGACACCTAAGAGTGCAATTACGGCATCAGCATGAAGCCATGAAATGGCACGACTATCGATATTTAATCTAGGCGCTTGCGCATCACCTGCATGAGGCCCGCTACCGGTTACTAAAGTGCCAAGCACAATGACAATAAAAGTTAGTGCTACCTGTGCGGTAACTAAAACTCTTAACTTAATTTCAGTTGGGCGGATCGAAACCAGGGGAGTGCGAGCACGTTCGACCATCGATGCGGCACCTGCAATAAGAAATATTGAGAGAATAAAGTGGCTGGCAACTGCAAGTGGATTTAAATCTGTAAGAACAGTTATTCCACCAAGTACGCCTTGTCCAAGAATTCCTAAAAGTTGTAGTGCAGCCCGCCAAAGTAAATCTTTGCGAGCTTTACGAAACGCATAAATAATTGCAGCGATAGCCGCAAAGAAAAGTACAAAAGTTAACAAGCGATTTCCGAACTCAACCCAAGCGTGGAAAGCACCTTCAGCTTGGCCGGCAACCGGAACGTATGATCCAGGCGTGCACTCTGGCCAAGTCGGACAGCCCAAGCCAGATCCGGTGATTCGAACAGCGCCGCCCGTGATAACTAACCCAGCCTGCAAAATCAGCAGAAGGTAGAGAATCGGCATGAAGCAACCTTAGGGCAGGCGGTCTCAGCCGAGCCTGAGGCGCCCCTCACTCCTCTTGAGTGCGAGGAAAGGGCCGATTTACGATACATTACTGTTGTGAAAAGCCAGATTATGAGTGCGCCGCCAGCCGGCGATGATTTACGCACCCGTGACGCGATCGCACGCTCAATTCTGGAAAATGGCCCCTCAACAGCCGTAGCTCTAGGCGAGCGGTTGGGGTTGACCCCGGCGGGCATCCGTCGCCACCTCGATAATTTAATTGCCGACGGAATCTTAGAAGCGCGTGAGCCTCATATTGGTCTTTCTCGAGGACGCGGTCGACCTTCCAAAGTATTTGTGATGACCGATCAGGGCCGGGAAAAATTTGAGCATTCATACGATGACTTAGCAGTTGCGGCACTTAAATTTATGTCGGCGCAATCGGGTGCACATCTAGTTCAAGCTTTTGCTAAAACTCGCGCCGATGACATTGAACGTAAAGGTTTCGAGGCCCTTAAGACAACGCCTAATAAGACTGAAGGCCTAGCAACTTTTCTAACTGAGCAAGGTTATGCAGCCACAGTTATTGAGCGAAAAATGGGCGAAGAAATTTGTCAGCACCACTGTCCTATCGCGCACGTCGCTGCTGAATTCCCGGAACTTTGCGAAGCCGAAACTGCGGCGTTTTCAGCGCTACTTGGTACTCACGTTCAACGTTTAGCAACGATCGCACACGGCGACGGTGTTTGTACAACATATATTCCAAATGCAGTAAACAAAACTAGTGCTCGGAGAGGCAACTAATGACCATCGCACATCCAGAACTCGACGGACTCGGCAATTATGAATTCGGCTGGTCCGATAAGAACGATGCGGGCGCAAATTCAAAGCGCGGCATTAACGAGGAAGTAGTTCGCGATATCTCTGCCAAGAAATCCGAGCCACAGTGGATGCTCGACCTGCGCCTAAAAGGTTTAACCCTCTTCGAAAAGAAACCAATGCCAAATTGGGGTTCAGACTTAAGCGGAATTTTCTTCGACACTATTAAGTACTTCGTTCGATCAACTGAGAAGCAAGCAGCTACTTGGGAAGATCTACCGGAAGAAATCAAAAATACTTACGACCGTTTAGGTATTCCAGAAGCCGAGAAGCAGCGTTTAGTTTCAGGTGTTGCAGCGCAATATGAATCCGAAGTTGTTTACCACTCAATTCGTGAGGATTTAGAGGCTCAAGGCGTTATTTTCCTTGATACTGATACAGCGCTAAAGCAGCACCCAGAACTATTTAAAGAGTATTTCGGCACAGTTATTCCAGTTGGCGACAATAAGTTTGCTGCCCTTAATACTTCAGTATGGTCAGGTGGTTCTTTCATCTACGTTCCTAAGGGCGTACATGTAGATATTCCATTGCAAGCCTACTTCCGCATCAATACTGAAAACATGGGTCAGTTCGAACGTACCTTGATCATTGCCGATGAAGATTCATATATCCATTATGTTGAAGGCTGCACTGCACCAATTTACAAATCAGATTCATTGCACTCAGCTGTAGTTGAAATCATTGTCAAAAAGGGTGCTCGCGTTCGTTACACCACAATTCAAAACTGGTCTAACAACGTTTATAACCTAGTAACCAAGCGCGCAACTTGTGCCGAGGGTGCAACTATGGAATGGGTCGATGGCAACATCGGTTCGAAGGTAACCATGAAGTATCCAGCTATTTTCTTAATGGGTCCTCACGCAAAGGGCGAAACACTTTCGTTGGCATTTGCTGGTGAAGGTCAACACCAAGATTCCGGCGCCAAGATGGTTCACGCGGCTCCGTACACATCATCATCAGTAATTTCTAAATCAGTAGCACGTGGTGGCGGACGTACTTCATACCGCGGCTTAGTGCAGGTGCAAGAAGGTGCGCATCATTCAAAGAGCACAGTTAAATGCGATGCGCTATTAGTTGACACCATTTCACGTTCTGATACTTATCCTTATGTTGATATTCGCGAAGACGATGTATCAATGGGTCACGAAGCAACAGTTTCCAAAGTCAGCGATGATCAACTCTTCTATTTAATGTCACGTGGCTTAACTGAAGATGAAGCAATGGCAATGATCGTGCGTGGATTTATTGAACCAATTGCCCGCGAACTACCAATGGAGTACGCACTTGAGCTAAACCGCTTGATTGAACTCCAAATGGAAGGCGCGGTTGGTTAATCAAATATGTCGACCTTAACTACTAACTACTTAACGCCGACTGGGCGCGAAGAAGCTTGGCGGTTTACTCCGCTCAAACGTCTTGGTGGCTTACACGATGGCACTTTCAAATTAGCGACTCGTAATTCATTGGCCCTTGCTGGCAGTGCTCCTGCTGGAGTTTCTTTTGAGCGCATTGGTCGCGAATTAGTTCCTGCTGAATCAATCACTGACGATGTAATCGTAGGTCGCATCCATGAAGCAGCCACCGAAGTTAACGTGCTAAAGATTGCGGCCAATACTGAACTAGCCGAACCAATTGCACTTCATCGGCTAGCTGGCGGATTAACAGATGCCGAACTTTCTCGAGTTCAGATTCGCATTGGTGCAAATGCCAAAGCCACTTTGATTATTGAAAATACCGGTGATCATTTAATCGCTGAAGATATTGAAATTATCTGCGAACCAGGATCTAACTTAACCGTGGTCTCGCTACAAGAGTGGGATTCAAAGACAATCCATGCCGGACGTCAACATGCCATCGTTGATAAAGATGCCACCTTTAAGTCAATCATTGTCACAGTTGGCGGAGATGTAGTTCGTATACTTCCAACCGTAGAATTCAAGGGTCAAGGCGCATCAGTTGAACTACTCGGAGTTTATTTCGCAACAGCTGGGCAATTCTTCGAACACCGTATGTTCGTTGATCACTTAGTGCCTAATGCTAAATCTCGTGTTAATTACAAAGGCGCACTAGCTGGCCAAGATGCTCACACAGTCTGGATTGGCGATGTATTTATTCGCGCAGCTGCCGAAGGCACTGATACCTATGAACTAAACCGCAACTTGCTACTAAGTGATGGCGCGCGTGCGGACTCAGTTCCTAACCTCGAAATCGAAACTGGCGAGATCGTTGGTGCTGGTCACGCCAGTACTACAGGCCGATTTGATGATGAACAACTGTTTTATTTGATGTCTCGCGGTATTGCAGTTGAAGATGCTCGTCGCTTAGTAGTTCGCGGTTTCTTCAACGAAATCGTTTCTGAAATTGGTAATGCAGAGATTCAAGATCGCTTGATGACTCGTATTGATCAAGAGCTCGAAAAGGCAGGTGCGCAATGAGTGATTTAAGTCTTGCGACGCTAGTTGAAGGAAAACCAGTACGTCTTGAGAAAGATGGCAAATCAATCTGTGTAGCCCGCGTGGGTTCCGAAGTATTCGCTATCGGTGATACCTGTAGCCATTCAGATGCTTCGCTTTCTGAAGGCGATGTCACAGGATTCAAAATTGAATGTTGGTTACATGGCGCAGAGTTTGATTTACGTACCGGAGTTGCTCTAACTCTTCCGGCAGTATCACCAGTTGATGTTTATGCAGTAGTGGTTGACGGAGATTCCGTAACCGTTGAAGTTAAGTAGGGATTGTTATGAGCACACTAGAAATTCGCGGCCTTAAAGTTTCAGTTGATACTGAAAATGGCCCAGTTGAAATCTTGAAGGGTGTAGACCTAACTATCAAGAGCGGTGAAACCCATGCAATCATGGGGCCAAACGGTTCTGGTAAATCTACTTTGGCTTACTCAATCGCTGGTCACCCTAAATATCAGATCACTGGCGGCACCGTAACTCTCGATGGCGTTGATCTACTTGATATGACAGTCGACGAGCGCGCTCGTGCTGGTTTATTCCTAGCGATGCAATATCCAGTCGAAGTTCCAGGCGTTTCTGTTTCTAACTTCCTGCGCACTGCAGCAACCGCGCTTCGCGGCGAAGCTCCTAAGTTACGTACTTGGGTTGGCGAAGTTAAGTCAGCAATGGCTGCGCTCAGCATGGACCCATCGTTTGCCGAACGCAATGTAAATGAAGGTTTCTCTGGTGGTGAAAAGAAGCGTCACGAAATTATGCAACTAGAACTACTTAAGCCAAAGATTGCAATCCTTGATGAGACCGACTCAGGGCTAGATGTTGATGCTCTTCGAATTGTTTCTGAAGGCGTTGTGCGTGCGAAAGAAGCTAACGACTTAGGCGTATTGCTAATTACTCACTACACCCGCATTTTGCGTTACATCAAACCAGACTTCGTTCATGTATTTGCTGATGGTCGTATTGTTGAAGAAGGCGGACCTGAGCTGGCAGAAAAGCTTGAAGCAAATGGCTATGCCGAGTATGTAAGCAAGTAGAAATATGGCCTTTGACCCTCGTGTAGTGCGCCAAGATTTTCCAATCTTTGAGCGCACTATTCGCGAGGGCAAAAGGTTGGTCTATCTGGATTCCGGTGCCACTAGTCAGAAGCCGAATTCAGTGATCGAGGCTGAAAGTAATTTCTATCGCATGCACAATGCAGCAGTTCACCGCGGTGCGCATCAATTAGCTGAAGAGGCAACTGATGCTTATGAAGGTGCGCGCGAAACTGTGGCTAAATTCTTAGGTGGCACTGCTGATGAAATTATCTTCACCAAAAGTGCGACCGAAAGCTTGAACTTACTTGCTTACGCTTTTAGCAATGGCGGTAGTGATAACCGATTTAATTTAACTTCAGCCGATCGCATCGTAGTTTCCGAAATGGAGCACCACGCGAATCTGATTCCGTGGCAGCAATTAGCTAAGCGATCTGGTGCCGAGTTAACTTGGTTTGCAGTAACACCTGATGGTCGCTTAGATCTTTCCAATTTGGCTGAAGTTATTACGTCAAATACCAAAGTAGTTGCGCTGACTCATCAATCTAATGTTTTAGGAACCGTAAATCCGATGGCCGCAATCGTGGCCCGTGCACATGAAGTCGGTGCAGTGGTAGTTCTTGATGCGTGCCAATCTGTTCCGCATATGCCGGTAAACGTGAAAGATTTAGCTGTTGATTTTCTCGCCTTCTCCGGGCATAAAACAGTTGGCCCAACTGGCATCGGTGTCTTGTGGGGCCGGGCAGATTTACTTAAAGATTTACCACCATTTCTCTTTGGTGGATCAATGATCGAATCTGTAACGATGACAGATGCGGTTTGGGCGCCATCACCACGCCGTCATGAAGCGGGTGTACCAAATATGGCGCAAGCAGTTGGTTTAGCTGCAGCCCTTGAGTATTTATCTGCCATCGGCATGGCTGAAATTTATGCCCATGAACAAAATTTGGGTGCTTACTTACTAAAGCGTTTGCAAGAAGTTCCGCAGCTTAAATTAGTTGGCCCACTCGACATGAACGAGCGCGGGGCAGTGGCTTCATTCACCTTAGGTGAAATACATCCGCACGATTTAGGTCAGTACCTGGATGCGCAAGGAATTGCAGTTCGCACTGGTCATCACTGTGCTTGGCCGCTAACTCGCAAACTAGGCGTGCAAGCCACTACTCGTGCTTCGCTTTATCTTTACAACGATGAAGAAGATGTAGATGTGCTGATCGATGGAATTCTCGGAGCTCAAAAATATTTCGGTGATAAGTGATGCAACTAGATAGCCTCTATCAAGAAGTGATCCTTGATCATTACAAGCGTCCGCAACACAAAGGATTAGCCGCTACCTACGATGCCCAAGTGCACCATGTGAATCCCAGCTGTGGTGATGAGATAACTCTTAATGTTTCTCTCAAGGGAGACAAAGTCGCTGCAATTACCTGGGATGGCGTTGGTTGTTCAATCTCGCAGGCAAGTGTTTCTATCTTGAGTGATTTGTTATTAGGTAAGAGCATTGCTGAGGCAGATCACATTCTTAATAACTTTACTGAGTTAATGCAGAGCAAGGGAACCATGGTCGGAGACGATGCGATCCTCGAAGATGCCGTTGCGATGGCTGGTGTTTCTAAGTTTCCGGCTCGAATTAAGTGCGCGCTACTGGGCTGGATGGCCTATAAAGATGCAGTTGTACAAGCTCAAGCCAAGTTGTAGATAGACTTCCGACTAGTTCATAGAAGAAAAATAGGGGACAGACCATGACAGCAGCGATTGATGATGTAACCGAGGCGATGAAGGATGTAGTTGATCCAGAGCTTGGCATCAATGTGGTCGATCTAGGTTTAATTTACGATGTCATGGTTGATGAAAACAACATCGCGATTCTAAATATGACCCTAACTTCCGCGGCTTGCCCTCTTCAAGATGTAATTGAAGATCAGACTCGTCAGGCATTAGCTCCACTTACTAGTGATGTAAAAATTAATTGGGTCTGGATGCCACCTTGGGGCCCAGACAAGATTTCTGATGACGGAAGAGATCAGCTGCGCGCTCTCGGCTTTACGGTTTGATAAATGTCTAACCACGCAGTCTGGATGACCTTTCGGTCCATGACCGCAGATCCTTCAGTAAAGAATCAAAAGCTAAAACCAGGTACCGTAAAACGAATTGCCTCCTTTGCGAAACCCTATAAAAAGCACATAACAATATTCTTAATTACCGTTGTTATTGAGGCGCTGTTAATAGTTACTTCGCCGCTATTGCTACGTGAATTAATTGATAAGGGCGTAATTCCTAAAGATGGCGCCCTCGTTACTAAATTAGCTTTGGCTGTTGCTTTCATAGCTATCTTTGATGCTCTGATCAGCATTATTGGGCGCTGGTTCTCAGCTCGAATTGGCGAAGGTCTTATTTATGACCTTCGCTCACAAGTTTTCGAACATGTTCAGCGACAATCAGTTGCTTTCTTTACTCGCACTCAAACTGGTGCATTGATCTCTCGAATCAACTCCGATGTAATTGGCGCACAGCAAGCCTTTACCGCGACACTTTCAGGTGTTGTTAGCAACTCGGTTAGTTTGGTTCTGGTAGTTGGAACGATGCTGGTTCTCTCTTGGCAGATCACCATTGTTTCGCTCTTGCTTTTGCCACTATTTCTGGTTCCGACAAAGTGGGTCGGAAAGAAGTTGCAATCCTTGACTCGTGAGTCTTTTGGTTTGAATGCCGAAATGTCTTCAACAATGACCGAGCGTTTCAATGTTTCTGGTGCCATGTTGGTCGCTCTTTATGGCCGACAGAGTGACGAGAAAAGTTATTTTCGATCCCGAGCACGTAAAGTTGCAGATATCGGTATTGAGATAGCGCTCCTAAACCGAATTTTCTTTATCGCGCTAACTAGCATTGCTGCCGTTGCGACTGCAATTGCTTATGGAATTGGTGGCCACCTTGCTATCAATGGCGCAGTAACTGTCGGCACCTTGCTAGCTATCACAGCGTTGTTAGCTCGCCTTTACGGGCCACTTACTGCTTTATCTAATGTGCGCATTGATGTCATGACAGCTTTAGTTTCATTCGAACGAATCTTTGAAGTTTTGGATTTAGCGCCAATGGTGCAAGATCGCCCGAATGCCAAGGAGTTAGTGGGCAAAGACTTCGCAGTTGAATTTAAGAACGTTTCGTTTGCATATCCAAAAGCAGAGGAAATTTCACTTTCTTCACTTGAGTCAGTTGCAAAACCTGAAACTGTCGAAAGCGGCGTAGTTCTAAACGGACTAACTTTCACAGCTAAGCCCGGAACCATGACAGCGCTGGTAGGTCCATCTGGTGCGGGTAAGACCACAATTAGTGCGCTGGTTCCGCGTCTTTATGATGTAACTGAAGGTTCAATTGAAGTCGGCGGCATTGATATTCGCGAACTAACTATGAAGTCATTGCGCGAGAACATTGGCGTTGTAATGCAAGATGCTCATCTTTTCCACGACACTATTGGTGAAAATTTGCGATATGCAAAGCCAGGAGCAACCGAAGCTGAGATGCAAGCCGCGTGTGAAGCTGCTCAAATTTGGTCGCTAGTTTCCTCTTTGCCAAATGGCTTTGACACAATGGTGGGAGAGCGCGGGCATCGTTTGTCAGGCGGCGAGAAACAACGTCTAGCAATAGCTCGATTGCTATTGAAATCGCCACAAGTGGTAATTCTTGATGATTCAACGATAGATTTAGAATACATAAAAAAAGTATTGTTAGCTGAAAATAAACTTCAGAGATCAGCGATTGAGAGATCGG
>CAIXTG010000101.1 GCA_903922325.1 uncultured Actinomycetes bacterium | reverse complement strand
GCAAGCAGAGCTGGCGCTAAGAAAGTTAAGTAACTAACGCCATCGACACCTTTATTCGCATCAATTAACGAGCCAACCCCGATACCTATTGAAACTAGATAGAGAGTTGGATTAATTACAGCTGCAAAGAAAATGATGCCGGCCCACTTAGCCATATTGCGAATACGAGCTTCAGCAACATGTAGCGTGCCGAACTTTGAAACTTTGCGAATGTTATTAGTGCTCACTATTCAACCAAAGATCGTCCGGTTAATCGCAAGAAAACGTCTTCTAATGAACTACGACGAACCAGTGAGGTATTTGGGTGAATCCCTTTGGCTGCAATTTGTTCAAGTAAACGTTCGCCATCTTCTGCGTAAAGCAGAATTCGATCAGGTAGAACTTCAATGCGTTCTGCTAGTGGGCGAAGCACGTCAACCATTTCGTGATTCTTTTCAGAACCAAATCGAACTTCTAGAACTTCTTTCGTTGAGTAATCCTTAATTAACTGAGCCGGGCTATTTTCGGCCATAATCTTGCCCTTATCCATCACGATTAAGCGATCACATAGTTGTTCAGCTTCATCCATGTAGTGAGTTGTAATAAGCAGCGTTACGCCTTGTTCTTTCAGGCGGAATAAGCGATCCCAAAGAATGTGGCGAGCTTGTGGATCTAAGCCGGTAGTTGGCTCATCCAGCATCAAAATATCAGGCTCGCTAACCAATGATCTAGCGATAGTTAAGCGTCTTTTCATGCCCCCGCTGAGTGCCTGAACTTTGGTGTCTTTCTTCTCTTCTAGTTGAGCGAATTCAAGTAGTTCAGGAATCTTCTTATTAATAAAGCTGGATGAAAGACCAAAATAGCGCCCGTAGATAAATATATTTTCCGAGACCGTTAATTCAACATCCAGATTATCTTGCTGCGGAACAACACCTAAGTGAGCACGAATCTGCGGCCCATTTACTTCAGGGTCTTTTCCAAGAATAGTTAGCGTGCCGGAAGTACGAACTGATGTTGCGCCAATAATTCGCATCGTGGTTGATTTTCCGGCGCCGTTTGGCCCTAGGAAACCGAATGATTCACCTTTTGCTACATCGAAATCAATTCCATCGACTGCTACAAAATCACCGTAGGTTTTGGTTAACCCACGTGCATGGATTAACGATTCGCTCACTTTAAACCTTTGTTGGCACGATCAAGATCATCTTGAAAATCAACTTCAACAGCGAAGAGATCGGAGATATCAATTGGTTCCATCTTTAAGCCATGCTTCTCAATAGCAAGTTCAAGCCCGCGCTCAAAATAATCTTGCTCTCCGCATGCATCTAATTGACCAATCACATCTGCTTTTTCATGACTAGAAATAAAGTTAATGCCAACTGCTTCGCCGAGTGCGTTTTTAACGGTTTTAGAAAGTTCCTTGATGTGACCATTTGAATCAACGGTGTATTTAACTTCTTCATCAGCAGTAGCTGAGGTATTAACGCAAACGAATGATTTATCTGCAGCAATGCGATCTGCTACTCGCTCTAGAACTTTATGATCAAAGACCACGTCGCCATTAAGCCAGAGAACACCGCTCTCTTGGCTGGCACGAAGGGCGCGCAAAAGACTTTTTGAAGTATTAGTTTGATCGTAAACCTCGTTGTAAACGAACGAAGCGGTTGGGTGGGCTTCCATAATCATTTCGAGCTTGAAGCCAACAACGACAGTTACGCGTGCTTTGTCGCCAAAGACAGTGCGCACATTCTCCATTTGCTGTTGCATGATTGAGCGACCATCTGAGAGTTGAGTCAATGGCTTAGGCCATGGCTTACCCAAACGAGTGCCCATGCCTGCTGCCAGGATTACAACTTGAATCGCCATTTTTTACCTCTTCTTGTAAAGCGAGATAGTCTTAATTTCATCTCTCAACACGATAGATTACAGGTTGTGAGCGTAAATCTTCGGACTCTTGTCGTTAATAAGAGCACAAAGATCTCGGAAATCATTGAAATCTTTAGTCAAAGTAATACCGATCTCTTATTGGTCGATGAGAACACAATCGTCACCAAGCCCCATTTGGAGTTACTTACTGATTACCCACGTGGCACAACTACCGCACTTGTTGCACCGATGTTCAATGGTGATGTTCGCGTAACTGGTGATCGGGTGGCCGGTGCTAGTTCGAAATTTCATAACTTAAAGGGCGGAAACAACACATTTGTTGGAATCCTACGGCTCTCGCAAAATCAACGAGAAGTAATTATTTCTGCTTTAACTGGCGTGAAAAGCAGTGAAGCATATGGCGAAGCAATTGACTTAGTTTTAGTAGCACTTGTTCGAGCGGCAATTGTGGTTTCGCCAGCATCGCTAACAGCTGCGCCGTATATTCGTAGTGCAGATGAGAGTGCTAAAGCTAAAGTTCAAGAAGAAATTAATAATTTAAATATTGCTCGTTTACGTTTAAAGATGGCTAACCGAGCCAACGATGGTTTTTTCTCAGTATTTGTCTTACGTAAGTTCTCTAAACTATTTACTTGGGCTGCAGTACGCCTCAAGATGACACCCAATCAAGTCACGCTAATATCTTTTGCGATTGGCTTGCTTT
>CAIXTG010000100.1 GCA_903922325.1 uncultured Actinomycetes bacterium | reverse complement strand
GTTATTTCACTCGGTGGCATCGTGGTAGCCCTATCAATCCGTGTTGGTGGCGATGAGCTAGATCAAGCCATTATTACTTGGGTTAAGAAGGAATTTTCACTATTGCTGGGCGAGCGCACAGCTGAAGAAATCAAGATGGCGATTGGTTCGGCTTATCCGCTTCCAGGTGAGCCAGATGCCGAAATTCGCGGTCGCGATTTAGCAACCGGTCTACCAAAGACAATTGTTGTATCAGCTGCTGAAATTCGTAAAGCACTCGAAGAACCAGTAAATGCAATTGTTAACGCAGTTAAGAGCACGCTTGATAAGTGTCCGCCAGAACTATCAAGTGACTTGATGGACCGCGGCATCGTGCTAACTGGTGGCGGTGCGTTGCTTAAGGGTCTTGACGAGCGTTTGCGCAAAGAGACAGGTATGCCAATTCATATTGCCGAGCGTCCACTCGATGCAGTTGCTGAAGGTTCCGGAAAGTGCATCGAAGAGTTTGAGGCCTTAGAAAAGGTCTTGATCTCCGAGCCACGTCGATAGGTAATTCTAAATGCGTAACGGCGGCGAGAACCGCGGTCGTCTGCTCTTAGTAATTCTGATTGTTTCTTCGCTATTTCTAATTACTTTAGATCTACGCGGGGTTAATGTGCTTGATGGGTTACGTAGCGGTACTCATACAGCTCTCTCACCATTTCAACGTGCTGGCAACTTGGTTCTGACCCCGGTTAAGAATTTTGTTAATGACATAACGCATCTTGGGCGCACCCGAAATCAAATCGAAGATTTGCGTAAACAGAATCAGAAATTGCGCGAGCAACTGATTTCACGAAAGAACCAAGATGGTGAAATTAAACAACTTAAATCAATTCTTGATTTAGCCGGTACAGCTCGCTTTAAAATAGTTAGTGCCAAAGTTATTTCGCAAGGTTCAAGTTTGGCATTCACGCGAACAATCACGATTGATGCTGGCAGTGGTAACGGAATCAAGAAGAACATGACCGTTATCTCTGGCAATGGTTTAGTGGGCGTTGTTAAAGAAGTCTTCGCTAATTCAGCAATCGTGATGCTTGCTACCGACCCGACATTTAAAGTGGGTGTTCGAATCGCAGGTTCGCAACAGATCGGAATCTTGGCTGGTTTAGGCTCAAGTTCTGCAAATTTGCAGCTCTTGGATAATCAAACGACTATTAAAGTTGGCGACATTCTGCTTGCTCGCGGCAGCCTAAATGCGCAGCCATTCGTTCCCGGCGTACCTGTTGGCCGAGTTACTTCAGTTTCTAACGCAGCCGGCGCGGTAACTCAAAGTGCAACGGTTAAATATTTCGCCAACTTCGGAACCCTTGGTGTCGTCTCAGTCGTAGTTAAAGCTCCTAAAGCTGATCCGCGCGATGCATTAGCGCCGGTAAAGCCGGTTCCAACTCCAGTTCCAACGGTTACCGTTTTTGTAACACCTACACCGTCACCTTCGGCGTCAAGTAACTAAAAATGTTGTTGAGACGATTTGGGATAACCAGCACGATTTTTCTGCTTTTCTTTATTGGCCAAGAAGCGTTTGTAAATCAACTTAGTTTTCCAGCCGGGGGATTCTCAATCTTTTTGATTTTGACACTTCTTTGGGCAGCTCTTAGCACGCCTGAGGTTGCAGCTGCAGTTGGATTTGGTGCTGGCATTTTGCTTGACCTATCGCCAAGTACTAATGGGCCGCTTGGCCACTGGACGCTAATTTTGGTTTTGCTGAGTTATGCAATTTCATTTTTCTCTTACGGCGATGAAAATATGCGAGGCAATCCATTGAGCCTGATCTTGATGGTGACATTGGCTGAAGTAATAGTTTTGGTTTCATATTTAGTTACTGGATTTTTACTAGGAATTACCGCAACTAGTTTTGCGCAAACTCTAACAACGATTATTGGTAGCGCAGCTTGGACCATGGTAGTCACACCACTTTTGTTGCCAGCTGTTGCATGGCTGCATGACTTAGCTTTTGATAGTCGGATGCGGATATGAATCAACGCACACGATTAAGCATGATCGTTATTCAAATAATGATTGTTTCGTTATTAATGGCTCTTTTTGGTCGGCTTTTCTATTTGCAAGTTGCAGCTGGGCCTAAATATCGCGAAGCCGCGCTTAGTATTCAAAGTCGTGACACCATTTATCCAGCTACCCGAGGCTTAATCGTTGATTCTTCAGGCGTGCCATTAGCCCTAAATCGCACTGGTTTAGCGGTAACCATTGATCGTTTAGCACTTGATAAACAACCCGATAAGGGAGTTGCCGTACTCAAGAAGTTGGCTCGATTATTAAAGCTGCAATACCGAGATGTTTACCGCAAGACTCGATTATGCGGTGAGCTAAAAGTCGGTAATCGATCTGGTTGTTGGACGGGTACTCGTTATCAACCAATTCCAATTACAAAGGAAGCAAACGCCGATGTGGCGCTTCAGGTTGTCGAACGACCAGATGAATTTCCAGGCGTAGATGCAACTCCGATTGCAATTAGAAATTATCCCGGAATTGTTGGCGTAAATGCAGCGCATGTTCTTGGTTATGTCGGACCGCTGACTGATTCAGATTTAGCCGGCATAAATGGCACGACTTACTATCGAAGTGAATCAATCGGTAAGAGTGGCTTAGAGATTCAATACGATTCTTATTTGCGCGGAATTCCAGGAATTAGAACGGTAATTGTTGATCGCAAAGAAGCAATTACTAGCGAAGGTCAGAATACAAATTCGGTACCTGGTGATCATCTCGTAACAAGTTTAGATGTGCGCGTGCAGGCAGCAGCAGAGAGCGCCTTAGCAGATGCCGTAGCTCGATCAAGAGCCAATGGGTATCGTGCTGATTCAGGTGCAGCGGTTGTTATGGATGTAAACACTGGTCGCATAATTGCAATGGCTTCGTATCCAACTTATGACCCAAACATGTGGGAAAAAGGTTTAACTGTTAAGCAGGCAGAGGCATTGTTCAGTGAAACAAACGGCGTGCCAGCACTTTCGCGGCCAATCCAAGGGCGCTTTGCGCCAGCTTCAACCTTTAAAGCGGTTTCAATAATGGCTGCGGCAAATGCGGGGTATGACTTAACGAAGTCTTATTCCTGTCCGGCAAATGTAAAAGTTGGAACGCGAGTTTTTAATAACTTCGAAAGTAGAGCTCAAAGCACTGCTTCGCTTAAGAAACTGCTCGCAATTTCTTGTGACACGGTTTGGTATCAGATCTCATTTGATGAATGGCTACGAGATGGCGGCTTATCGCCGATTAAAAACCCTAACGATTACTTCTTTAAGGCTGCCGATAGCTTCCAGATCAATCAGAAAACCGGTATCGATCTTCCTTCCGAATCTGCCGGTCGCCTACCTGATAGAGCGTGGAAACAAAGTTGGTATGACGCAAATAAGGATTTCTACTGTAACTATCGCGAGAAGGCCGCTAAGTCACAACAGACTCAGTTCCTCCTACTTTTAGCAAAAGAGAATTGCCTAGATGGCAATAAAGTACGCGCCGGAGATGCAGTTAACTTTTCAATTGGTCAGGGTGACACTTTGGTGACTCCGTTGAAGTTAACCCAAATGTATGCAGCGATTGCTAATGGCGGAACTTTATGGCAACCAACTATTGGCCGCGCAATTGTTAAGACAGATGGCACAGTTCTAAAAAGCCTAGATCCGATTAAGACTGGAACGATTGCAGCGACACCAAAGACAGTTAAATTCTTGCAAGGTGCACTTCGTGAAGTAATCGTTAGTGGTACTGCGGCGGGTTCATTCGCAGGATTTCCGGTTGCAGTCAGCGGGAAAACTGGAACCGCTCAGGTCTTTGGTCGAAACCCAAATGGATCAACTAAAGATGACACTTCTTGGTTTGCTTCATTCGCACCTTCCAATAAACCTCAATTTGCAGTTGTCATGATGGTGAGCCAAGGCGGCTTTGGATCATCCAGCTCTGGCGTTGGTGTGCGCAAAATCTATGAAGCTATTTTCGGAGTGGTAAATAAAAAAGTTGTTCCAGAAAATGTGATTTTTCCAAATGGTCTACCGACAACACTGCCTAAGATTTCACCTGCCACCAAAGTTAAAACGATTGGAGCCAAGTAATGAGCCTGGTCACTCCGCGCTTTAACTATCACAAGAACCGTTCGTTTTTCCGAGGCTTTGATCGAATACTTACTGCCGCTGTTGCAGCTCTATTATTTATTGGAACTTTGCTGGTTTATGCAGCAACCCGTGATTGGTATGCCGCAAACGGACTTGACCCTGAGTACTACTTAAAACGGCATGTAATTAATATTGCAATAGGTTGTGCGCTGGCTTGGGGCACTACTTTGATTGATTACCGCTTGTTGCGTGCATACACACCAATTGTTTGGGCGCTAGGCGTTTTAGGTCTGGGTTTTGTTTTAATTCCGGGCTTAGGTTCGGAAGTAAATGGTGCGCAGGCTTGGATCGCCTTGCCTGGTGGGTTCCAAATTCAGCCTGCCGAATTAGCCAAGATCTCGATCATCGTTGGCATGTCCATGATTCTTTCCGAACGCGGCCACGACAGTGATATTCCGAGTAACCAGAATGTCATTCAATCTCTGGTTGTTGCAGCTCTTCCGGTTCTCTTAATTCTGTTACAGCCGGATATGGGAACTGTTTTTATTATTAGTTGTTCTGTTTTAACAATAATTGCGGCCTCTGGTGCTTCAGGTCGCTGGGTTGTGGCTTTGATTCTGGTTGCGGTGGTTGGAGTATTCGGAGCAGTTCAATCTGGTGTGATTGATCAATATCAAGTTAAGCGTCTGCAATCTTTTGTAAATCCAAATGCTGATACCCAAGGCAGCGGATACCAATTGCGGCAAGCACGCATCACCGTTGGTTCTGGTGGATTAATTGGTAAAGGTTTATTCAACGGTCCTCAAACAAATGGTCGCTTTGTTCCCGAACAACAGACTGACTTTATTTTCACGGTAGCTGGCGAAGAACTTGGCTTCCTTGGTTGTGGCGTAATTATTTTGTTGTATTTAACTTTATTGATGCGAGCATTTGGTATCGCACGTCGGGCCACAGACCCTTATGGGCGACTGGTCTGTACTGGGGTAGTGGCCTGGTTTGCATTCCAGACTTTTGAAAATATTGGCATGACGCTAGGGCTAATGCCAATGACCGGTGTGCCACTGCCATTTATGTCATATGGCGGATCGAGTATGTTCGCGACTTTGATCGGATTTGGTCTGTTGCAGAACGTTCACGCTCGCCAGCGCGGCTAATTCACGCTTAATTTGGATTTAGCGCCTCATCTGTCATACTTAGGCAACAGTTCGGCGCGCACCCGCGATCATCGCGACCAGTGAATAAGCGCGAACTACCAAAGATTTGCTTAAAGGTTTTAACGAATACGCACCCGCGTAATGAATTTGATTTTTAAGCCGGACCCGCACCTAACAGGTGCATTTAGGATTAGAAGAGATGGCAATTGCGCCAAAAAACCCGCGTAAGCGCGCGGCTAAAAAGACTCCCAAGGTTAAGGGCGAAGTAAGCCCAGAAACTACGCCTGTCGCATCAGTCATTGAAGTGGCGGCTCCTGAAGAGAAAAAAGCCAAACCAGCTAAAAAGGCCGCCGCAATTCCAGTAGCAATCTTCCAGGCCGCACCCATTGCAGAGAAAGCTCCTGCGAAAAAGGCAGCTGCTAAAAAAGTGGCACCTGCTAAAGCGGCTACTGAAGATGCTGTTGTTGATAGTGACGCCAAAGGCGAGAGCGATTCAGATAGTGAAGATAGTTCACGTGGTCGCCGTCGCCGTCGTGGTGGTCGCGGTCGTCGCAAGCCAGGTTCGACAAATACCGATGAGAATTCAAGTACTGAAGAAAATTCGGAAAATTCCGAGACCGAAGATGATGGCACCGGTACTCACCGTCGTCGTCGTCGCCGTCGCGCTGCCGGAGATGGCGCAGTAGCTGGTGAAGTAGTCGAAGAAGATGGCGTTGTAACCGTTGTAAAGGTACGCGAAACAAAAGAGCGCCCAACTCGCAACGATCCAAAGCGTAATCGCCGTGAACGAAATGATCGTCCAAGTTCTCGTGGCGATCGCGAATACCGTTCAGATTATCGCGAGCCATATCGTCGTCGCGGCACAATCATTACTGATACCGATTTATTAGCTCGTCGCGAGAATGTTGACCGCGAGATGTTAGTTCGCCAAATTGCAGATCGTACTCAGATTGCAGTTATCGAAGATAATGTCATGGTCGAACACTATGTAAACCGCAATACCAATCTTTCTTACGTTGGCAATATCTATCTTGGTCGCGTGCAAAACGTGTTGCCAGGTATGGAAGCTGCTTTCGTTGATATTGGAAAAGGACGTAACGCAGTTCTATATGCCGGCGAAGTTAATTGGGATGCCGCCGGAATTTCTGAATCTGAGCCACGCAAGATCGAAACTGTTCTAAAGTCTGGTCAACCAGTTCTAGTTCAAGTTACCAAAGATCCAATTGGTCAAAAGGGCGCTCGCTTAACTAGCCAAGTTTCTTTGCCTGGTCGCTATGTGGTCTATGTGCCTGGTGGCGGTATGAGCGGTATTTCTAAGCGCTTACCAGAGCCAGAGCGCAATCGATTAAAAGCAATTTTGAAGAATTTGATTCCAGATACTGCCGGCGTGATTGTTCGCACTGCAGCTGAAGGAGTTTCTGAAGAAGATCTAACCAACGATGTGTTGCGTTTGAAAGCACAATGGGAAGATATTTATCAGAAGTCAGTTAATCCAAACTTCCATGCACCAGCTCTGATTTATGCAGAACCAG
>CAIXTG010000099.1 GCA_903922325.1 uncultured Actinomycetes bacterium | reverse complement strand
ACCGGGCGCAAGTTAGTAACGATGCCGGCTTCGGTTGAACCGTATAGCTCGTGCACATCGACGTTAGGGAAAAGCTTTACGACCCATTCCTTCAGCGGAATTGGCAGAGCTGCGGCGTTGAAGTAAATCGTCTCTAGAGATGAAATATCTTTCGATGCAACAACATCATCGCCAAGTGCGCGCATCATCTGGGCATGTGTTGGTACCAAGAAAATAGTTTGCAACTTATGTTGCCCGATCATGTTTAGCGTTTCTTCGGGATCAAATTTGCGTTGCATAACTAAAGTACCGCCGGTGAAAACTGCGCCATAACCGAAAGCAAAACCAGCGCCGTGATACATCGGAGCTACGGCAACAGTGCGACGTCCTGGGCCAAGACCCCACTCGATTGCAGTTGCGTAGAAAGTTAAGCAACGCGAACGGTGAGAAATTAATACACCTTTAGGTTTGCCAGTTGTGCCTGATGTGTAAGCAATACAGAATGGTTCGTTTTCATCAACTACAACGCCAGGGTCAGTAGCGGGAAACTTTGCAATAAGTTCTTCGTAGTTTGGGTGAGCATCGCCACCATCGATTGCCCACACAGTTGCTGGCAATTTACTTGGCAGAACTGCGGCAAGTGCCACATCGTAAATCAGCGCTTGTGCTTCAGAGTGTTCAAGAATATAAGTATTTTCATCGGCAGTTTGGCGTGGATTTATTGGCACAATTGGGAATCCGGCCATTGCACACCCGGCGGCAACTTCGGAATACTCCAAACGATTGCCCATCAAAACACCAATTGCAACACCGCGCTTTAGATTGGCCGCGAGCAACGCGTTTGCTAAACGACAGGCCCGTTCAAATAGTTCGCGATAGGTAATTGATCTAGGACCATCAATGATGGCAATTTGATTGGGCGATGCAATTGCGAATTCGCGAATGCCGTTAGCTATGTTTAACGGAGCGCCACCTAGATTGATTGCCATGGTGCTTAGTTTTCACCTTACGGTGGTTGAGCGCAACTGTCCGCAAACTTTCTAGGCGTGAAACCATCTAGTATGATTTGACCTTATTAGATGCAGTTCCTGATAGTGGAACAGCTCATTTCGATTGAATTAAAAAGGATTAGCGATGACAAAGCATGAGGCAGTTTTGGGTCGATTCTTCGAGGACTACGTTGTTGGCGATATCTACCAGCACCCTTTTGGCCGCACTATCAGCCAAGCCGATAACACTTGGTTCACTCTGCTTACTTGCAACACAAACCAGAATCATTTTAACGTCGAGTTTGCTAAGTCCAACCCAATTACTGCCGGTCGCGTAATCGTTAATTCAGGTTTAACTGTTGCTATGGTGCTTGGTATTTCCGTAATCGATATGAGCCAGAACGCGGTTTCGAATTTAGGTTGGACTGATATCAAGTTAACTCATCCACTTTATGAAGGCGACACTCTTTACGCTGAATCAATCTGTACAGATGCGCGTGAATCAGCATCACGCCCAAATGTCGGAATCATCAGCATGAAAACACGTGGCTTAAATCAAGATGGCGAAGAAATTATGTCTTACAAGCGCACCGTAATGATTGCAAAGCGTTCTTCTGGCATTGGGCAGAACTACTTTCCGCAAGCTAAGAGCGGCGAGATAACCGCTTAATTAACTCCGATTACGCGAACGCCGGCATGAGTTTTATAGCGGCGGTTCATGGAAATTAGGTTTGCAGTAAGCGCTTCAACTTGGCCGGCGTTACGCATTTTGCCCGCATAGATTCCACGCATTCCAGCGATCTGATCGACCATCTGCTGCACTAAATCTGTGGCTGGCTTGTGGTCACCAACGACCATGATGTCGATATCGACAGCAGCAAGTGATTGATCTGAAAGTAGAACTGCTGAAACGTGGTTAAAAGCTGAGACCACATGGCTATCAGGCAAGATTCCTTGTGCTTGTGCGCATGCACTGCCTTCGGCAACTTGTAATGGAAATGCGCCACCGGCATCAAAGCCCATTGGGTT
>CAIXTG010000098.1 GCA_903922325.1 uncultured Actinomycetes bacterium | reverse complement strand
GTATTGCAAGGGGTTGAGGGTGATGTATTAAGTGATGCAGCAGTGATGCACACCCTAAATCATGCATCACCTCTGCATCACACTATGCATCACCCTTCAGAGCACGAAAAACGTGCCCTACAGAGAAAGTGATGCAGTGATGCACGATTTTCAGGGGTTAGGGTGCAGGGTAATTAAGTAAGACAAATCAGACACGATATCTATTTTTACTTACATCCAAGGAATACACAATGAACTCTTCAACTCCCCAAATCTCGGGTAATGATTTTTTAAAACAACATGCAATAGTTAAATTGATTGATTGCCATCAGCAATTAGAGTGTGCCATTGAGCAACTACTCAATGCAGATTTGATTGGAATTGATATTGAAACTGAAAAACTCAGCGATCATCCGCTTGCAGGACTTATCCCCTGCATTTCCAAAATTAGGCTAGTGCAACTTTATGATGGAGAAATATGTTACGTCATAGATAACAGAAAACTAGGCCTAAGATGGCTGGAGCAGTTGCAAAACAAGTGTTTTGTCGCTCATAACGCTCAATTTGAGGATTGTCACTTAGTTCATGCTGGAGTCACACTTACGACCCTTCATTGCAGTATGCTTATGGCTCGAACGCTAGTTGGAAAAGATAACCTGAGTCTCGCAGATCTTTCATTTGAAGCATTAGACGTTGTAATCGACAAATCATTGCAAGTGAGCGATTGGGGTGCGCAATCATTAAGTTCAGAGCAAATACAATATGCTGCGCTTGATGCTGTACTAACTTTCAAACTATTCCATCAATTTCAAAAATTAATGGCAATTCCTGAAGCTCAGCATTATCAAGAAACTTACGATTTTTTGCTCGCGCTTCAACGTCCAACAACCAAGCAACTTTTACTTGGCATCGAAGTCGATGAGAAGGCACATCACCTCGTTATTGATGAATGGAAACGCCTTCAAGCCGCTGCCCTTTTGGAATTAAGTTCACTGGGACTTATGGCCCGCCCCGATGATAATAATGAATACAAGGCACTCAAAAAACAGGGCAAGCGCTTCATCTCATCAGCTAAGGATAAACAAACCATACTTAGTGAAAATCTGTCTGACGACATCCTCGCAGATTGGCCGCGCACCGATAGCGGTGGCTTAAAAACAGACGCTACAACTCTAGCGACATTAGAGAATCATCCGAGTCTACGAGCAATGGGTGTGTATTCAGCGTTTGATTCAAAATTGAGTAATTACGGTGAAAAACTTTCTGAATTGATGATCAATGGGAAAATATACCCTAATTATCGAATTGCTGGAATGATTACAGGACGGTTTTCATGCACCAAACCCAATCTGCAAAACCAACCCCGTAGTGGATTTAAATACATCTACAGAGCCCCAGAAGGCCATGTTTTTGTTGGAGCGGATTTAGCTCAGGTCGAACTTCGCGTAGCGGGATTACTTTCAAATGACCCCGTTATCATTGAGAGTTATGAGAAAGGGATTGATTTGCATACAGCTATGGCAGAGGACATCAAATCGAAGATGAGCCCTGATAAATATCAATCAGAACTGGATAAATTTTCTGGTGATGAATCTAAACTTATGAAGCATCTGCGCCAAGGTGCTAAAGGCGTAAATTTTGGACTACTTTACGGAAGTGGCGCTAAAGGACTACAAGGTTATTGTAAAAACACGTATGGCGTTGAATTAAGCCTTGAAGAGGCTGAAGAATATATCACAATTTTCCACCATAAATATGCTAGGTTGACTCAGTGGCAAAATCAAATTGTCACTCACAGCCGACTCCACCGAGAAGTTGAATCTCCCTATTCACGATTAACTCGTCATTTCGACGATAAGGATTACTACAGCAAAAATGGAGGCAAAACAGAACCGTTCACTGTTTGCATGAATTATCCCGTGCAATCAGGCGCGTGGGAAATACTGGCTTTAGCCATTATCTATATAGATAAACATGCTCCAGATGGCGTGCAAATAAGTCATCATGTTTACGATGAATTAGTGTTGATTTGCCCTGAAGCGAAGAAAGCTGAAGCCTCACAACTGCTCTATGACGGTTTTGCACATGGTTATCAAACCGTATTCCCACAGTGCAGCGTCAAAGGGATATGCGAAGTAAGTTGGGGGTATAATTGGTCTGAAATGAACAATCCAATCGATATTATCGAATTATAAAATAATTCTAGTACGGCTAGTCAGAATGAATTAATTCACTAAGTATTCGATAAGATTCAACTCTATTCAGATGCAATATAAGACTAAAATTACCAAGCAACTTGATATGCTAAAAATATATCTTTAAATCATGGTATTGAAGATAATTTTTCTCTAGAAAATAGATTTGCTTGGTAATAATGTAATAGAAATTTAAAGGCATAAAAACGGATTATGACTCAATGAAAATCCTGCTGCATTAACATGACCTCCTCCACCATATTGCACCGCTAAAGCACCTACGTCTAAATCTCCAATGGAACGTAAACTATAAATCCACCGCAGCTTATCACCATCGTAGTAATAAACCATCCCTACTCCATTCGACTTTTCGGCTAAAAGGTGCCCCAAATTATAGTTGATTTGATTGCACCTATGCACCCGACAAAGCCAGCAACCCCAGCATTCCAGGCCACTATTGGTGCAAAATCACAACCGAAAATAGAAAAGTACACTATATAAAAAATCCGCAGCACTATTTTTTTAAAGTTGCAGACCCAATTTCATGTTAAATTCAATAATTTGAATTTTTTATGCGTGATTAACTCAACACGCTTATTCAGGAGTCAGCTACTCTACTAATGCCTTAACGGTGTTTTAGCGTTTGGATAAGATAGTGAATAGTGTGTTGAAAGTTGCCTTCAGATAGCGCGTTAGACAACTAAGGCAGACTCAATCATTTCTTGCAGTTGCTCATGTGTAAACGGTTTTTGCAGTACGCCTTTTACATCCAACATTTCTGCTGAATCTAAATTAAATTCTGCTGTTACTGCGCGACGACCACCTGATATAGCAATAATTGGTAAATTGGGAATCTCTTTAAGTACCTGCACTATCACTTCAATCCCATCCTTTTCAGGCATGATAATATCAGTAATGATTAAATCGGGATTAAACTGATGAAAGCTTTTTATTCCTTCTACTCCATCATTTGCCACTAAAATTTGATGACCATCACGCGTTAACATTTTTTTCAATAATTCACTTAACTGGCTTTCGTCTTCAATCACTAATATCTTTGCCATGCTAATAAATTCCTTTTGAAATTAAAATAACTACTAATGAATACCCAATAACTCTTTTTGTGATTGAGACAAATTTTCTTTAAAGAACTGTCCTGCTGGGTGTTTATCAAAATCTGTTAAGCCGAGCAATCCATAATCTTCATTGCTATTGTTACCAAAAAAGCCCATCTCCCAGTCCCGAAACGCCCGCTTTTCCGCAATGCTCTGCGTCAATAAATTCAACTCAATATGACGTTTATCTTTAGCAATATGCTCATAATATAACTCCTCAACTACACTTTTCTCACCTTCTAAAACTTGCAAAAAACGGTCATTATGATAAATCAACACACCGCTGATATATCTTGCTTGATTGAATTGACGCGATGTATTTAACATATCCATTAAATCATTTTCTGTAAAAGTATCAATTGCCTTACTTGCATAGATGAGTTGAAAGATGGGAAAAGTATCATTTAAATAATTTTCTTCTTTTTTAATATTAGATAGCCACTTAAAAATATGAGGTAAATTTTCTTCTGGCTTTCTTAGCAAGGTAACTTGCATCCTATTTTGTACATCGGATTGAAAATTATCAGCACATAAGCTCCAAATCAAAACCGGCAGTTGTTTTATCGCATGTAAAGCGTCAATTAATGCCATCCCAGCTAATGTTGATTGCGATTGAATATTCTGCTCATTTAAAAAGCAATCTGAAATAACCGCGTCATAATGATTGTCACTTCTTAATTTCTCGAGTGCATCTGTAGCGTTATGAAATACCGTAGCTGAATGCCCTGTACAAAATAACGCCTTTTTCAACATGTTTG
>CAIXTG010000097.1 GCA_903922325.1 uncultured Actinomycetes bacterium | reverse complement strand
GCGAACGCCGAGGAATGTATTCTCAAATGAATCCTGTAGCTCCAAAGCCAGTGCACTCTCACCAACTAATTTGAAATGATCTCGCTTCTCATTGCGAATAGTTACCCACTTGATGGCCAAAGATTCGGCACTGAAATCAACTGGTACATCGCTTTGTGGAAACTCTGCTAAACCAGTTACTTCGTAGCTGTCTTCTACGCGGCCAGTCTCTGGTGCAAAGAGCGGGCTCCGATCATCAGCTGGCCAAGTAACTGGGAAGATGAAAGTTTCGCGGCCTAAATTTCGGTAATAGCCGCCGAAGGAATACTTAACATTTCCGCCATCATAGAAACCACCTCGTGGACGTGAAGCCAGAGCAACGCCCCACCAACTGCCGTCTTTCAGTTCAACCATATCGGCATGGCCAACATTGTGAACCGGGTATTCACGAGCCAAATGTTTATGAGTAAGGATCGGGTTTCGTTGGCTTGAAACAAATGGCCCGATTACATTTTTACTTCGGGCAATTGATGTGGTGTGGAAATGAAGTGTTCCGCCTTCGGCAATTAGTAAGTAATACCAACCATTGCGTTTATACATTCTTGGGCCTTCGGGAAAGATTCCACCAGTGCCATTCCAGAGAGTGTGCTTTTCGCCAACTAATTCAAAAGTATCTAAGTTAATTTCACTGATCCAGATTTCGGCATCATTTTCAAATCTAGGGTTTGAACTTTCTCTATTCGCCAAGAAATATGCCTTATCGCCATCGAAGAATAGTGAGCTATCGATACCGAATGCATCTTCAATAAAGTGGCACTTACTCCAAGGCCCATTGATATCTGTGGCAGTAACTACAAAGTGATAGTTAGAGCCTGGCCATTGGCGCTTTACTCGAGTCGAAGTTATATAGAAAACCCCGTTGTGATGGCGAATCGTCGCAGCCTGGACACCACCCGAAGGGGCAACATCGGAGAGATCAAGATTTTGTTCGGCTCGATCAACTGCATTTCCAATCTGTCGCCAGTTAACTAAATCTCGCGAGTGCCAAATCGGTATTGCCGGGAAGTATTCAAAACTGGAATTAACAATGTAGAAATCATTCTCTACGCGGATTATTGAGGGATCTGGATAGAAGCCTGGCAAAATTGGATTCTGGGCCTGAGGCATGAACGCATTATCCTACAAAGACGGTGGCTTAGTGCGCAAAAGGTTTTAATTATTCTAGAATTATGGCATGAGAAGAGTAAGGAAATCGAAAGTATCAGTTTTAGTTCTTTTGTTGTGCTCTACGACTTTAATAGTTCCAGAAAACTCATTCGCTCAATCGGTCGATAAATGTCGAATTGCGTCGACAAAGTACAGCACATTGTCACTTGGCTTTCCGGTAAGGCCAGAGCGCTTAAGTTATATTCCTTCTCCCAGAATATTAGTCATTCCGTTCGCCGCTAAGGATGGGGCAATTTACGAAGCCGACTTCTTGGTCGAAAAATTTAATGAAACAGCACTAGATATTCGAAAACTGTCTTCAAACTTGGCAAATGTAAAATTCATCTTCAGTCGAACAGTTAAGTTATCGATGTCAACATCTGAACTGGATGATTTAAAACTAAATGCGCAAAAAGTATATTTAAAGGATTTTGATAACGATCAAATGGGTTTCGCTCAGAAAGTCATAAAGGATCTAGATGCTGAAATTGATTACACGGGAATAGATGGAGTAGTTCTTTTTGGTTTATCGACCTCAAAGAAACAGGAAATCGCCAGCGCTTTGCAGTTTACGGACGACCCGTCATATGTAGGAAATCAAACTAAAAGGCCCGATGGACAAAATTGGTTTAGCCCCATCAAAACTAATGAGAAGGTCATTTCAAATGTGGTTTTGATGTACAACAGAAGCGAAAGTCGAGTTCTGACTCATGAGATTTTACATAACTATGGGCTAACTGATCTATATGGTTCCGAGAAAAGTCCGCCTTTTTCGCTGATGTCCACTTCGATAAATACCCTCGCCCTATTGCCATTTGAGAAATGGATCCTAGGCTGGCTTCCAGATAAGAATGTCATATGCGTAGATGCAAAAACCGAGATATTGGAAAATCCCGAGCAGAATAGTTTCGTCATTGATTATTCAAAAGGTGACCATACTTTAGTCATCCCAACAGGTTTGGCTACTGCACTCGTAATAGATGTCATTAACATTGATAAAGAGATTTACTTGCTCTACTACTCTTTAGACAATGACAAGCGCCCAGCCATACAAATGTTCCCATCACCTAATTCCCGTGATGGCAGCGTTGCCTTGACAGAATTTGGCAGCATAGCCGAACAATTAAAGTCACCAGAATATTCACTTTTAATTGCAGACAACACAGGTTCTAGCGTGGCCCTTAACTTGATTCCAATGAATCAGATTGGTTCTGAAGCTTCACTTAAGTTAATAAAGGACTCTGAAGCAAAGAAGGTCGAGCGGGATATTCTGATAAAGGCAAAGCGGGAAGCAGAGGTCAAGGCTGCGGTATCAAAGAAAATTACAATTACTTGCGTAAAAGGTAAAACAGTCAAAAAAGTTACAGCTGTTAAACCAAAATGCCCAAGTGGGTATAAAAAGAAGTAGTGAGTAACTCTTGTGGGGCGGGTCGGGCTCGAACCGACGACGACAGAATTATGAGTTCTGGGCTCTAACCAACTGAGCTACCGCCCCTTGCGGATATAGTCGAACTTTACTGCACTCAGAGTCCAGCCTTAACGAGCACTTCATTCAAATCTTCTAGCAGGTGATCTGCATGCATGAGTTCTTCACGGGCATGTGTAGTTAATACACCAGCCACGGTACAGCCTGCCTCTTTGGCTGAGGTAACACCACCTGGTGCATCTTCGATTGCCCAGCATGAATCTGTGGGGATTCCAATTCTTTCGGCACCCAGAATGAAAGGCTCTGGAAAAGGTTTTCCGCGGGTGACTTGATCAAAGGTGACTGCATTTTTCGGAAACGGAATACTGGCAGCACGTGTACGGGCAACAGCCAAATCTTTTGTGCAAGAAGTAACGATCGTCCAAGGAATTTTGCGCTCTGTTAGTTCTGTAAGCAATTCAATAGCCCCCGGAACGGCACGCACGCCATCTACATCTGAAATCTCTAGGTCAGTTACCCGCTTTACCCACTTTTGAATTTCACTCTCTTCACGTTCGCTTAAGAGTTTTCTGACTGTTTGCTCCGCAGGTAGACCATGGTGACCAATCAAAGCTTGCAGTGGGATTCCAGCCTCATTAGCCATCGTGATCCAAGAATTCATTACCGATTCTTGTGAATTGATTAATGTGCCGTCTAAATCAAATAGAAATCCAATTTCTCGAATGAGCATCTCCCAGATTACTTATCTGAAGAAACGAGCCACGCACGGTTCTGATCGAATGAATACTTGGCGACCGACCCAACCGGAACAATCTCTTCGTAGACAGGATTAGAAACGACTGCGATCAGTTCACCTGATTGAGTCTC
>CAIXTG010000096.1 GCA_903922325.1 uncultured Actinomycetes bacterium | reverse complement strand
TTGATAGATAAGGCACAAATTTTTGATCCGCATATGTAAGAGGTGCGTGAATCTCATCGCTAATTACATAAGCGTTGTACTTATTTGAAAGATCGGCAATCGCAGTTAACTCTTCGAGGGTGTGAATGCGACCAACCGGATTATGCGGGCTAGATAACAGAATAAAACGAGCACCATTCTTAAACTCAGCTTCGATTGCAGCTAAATCAAGTCGCCAATTATCGCCCTCGTGAATTAGTGGGGCATCGACAGTTGTTAGCTTTAATTCATCAAGCCACATATAGAAGCTGTGATAGACCGGTGAATTGATAACAACTTTGTCACCTGGCTTGCTAAGTGCGCGAATAACTTCAACAACACCGACGCCTACATCAGTTGTCATGCGTATCTGTGCCGCATCTGGGGTCCAATCCCAATGACGCTCTGCAAAACCAACAAATGCTTCGGGAACTTCAGGAATTGGCCCTAGATAACCAAGGTCTGATTTCATAATCATTTCAGCGAGAACTGCGCGAACGCCAGGATCAACTTCGAAATCCATTTCAGCTACATGCATCGGCAAAACATCAACGGAATAGCGCAACCACTTTGAACTATGTAGTTTCTTTAGCTCGTCTAAATTGCGCATTGCTTATCCCGTCTCAAATAATTTGTAATTCCTATAAGAGCTTTACTCCTTGCGCGATGCTACCTCGGCTGGGTCGGCAGGTGTGAATGTGTTTCCGATTGGGCCCTCGCGTAAAACCAACATTAAGCAGCCCTCCTTGCTATACATCGGGCCATGCACGGTGTCTTCTCCGCCCGGGTGAGATAAATAGGCACCACGTTTCATGGTTCCGAATGAAGAAATGATGCTGCCTTCGACAATCAGAATTTCTTCGCTAAAGGTATGCCATTCATAAAACGGACTTTCCCATTCGGGCAATATGCCTAATATTCCAGATCCGTAATCACCATGGTCATAGAAAGCTTTACGGGCAGCTCCACCTGGGAAGTCAGAGACAACTGGAGAACGCCAGACCAAATCTTTGGTCTGCTTGATTACAATCTCATTGTTTGTGGCTTTTGCCGAAGTGATTGTGTATTCGCCATCGTAGGTAACAAATATTCTGGCTTTACCACTTGTTGTTATCGCAGGAACCTGGCTACCGGCTGCAATTTCAAGATAGCTTCGATCTGGTAATTCTTTGCCATCAAGTTTGATTTTACCTTCGAAGATAAATGCACGAATCATTACTGGTGCTGTATGAGCCGAGATAGTTGAACTGCTTTCTAGCTCCAGCATGATGGATTTACCTGGCGCGATAATTGGTGAATTCTTTCCTTCGTTACGCGTTGTGCCACTAGCAAACTCTCGATACGTGAATGCACCTAATTCGTTGGCACAATTTTGCAATGGTTGCTCGTCTATATTTATGAAATCTACCCATGGACGTGACATTTATGGCCTCCAGATATCGTCGCGCTTTGTTGCCCAATCGGCAACTTGCCATTCAGTAATCTTTGGTGCGTTAGCAATTAATTTCGCTTTATCGGCACTTAGTAATAACTTGGTTAGTTGTTCACGTGAGCGAGCACGCAATAGTGCGCGATGAGCAATTGCTAGATACTCTGGGTCGACCTCGCTGCTAGTAAATTCAATTGCATTGGCATTCTTGGCCTCAAACCATGGCCAGAAGAATTGGCTAGCTCGAACAACCTGCCACGCTTTATTTAAATGGCTTCCAAAACGATCAGGGTTTAAGTCAGGTTGAGCAGCTTGCCATTTCACGCCATCAACTGGGATGTGAGCATTGGTTGCACAGACACAATCTGCGCCTACGGACTTAGCTATTGCCAGCGCAAGAAGCGCCGATATTTGGTCCCCTTCAATACACGTAATATTTTTTGCCCCAAGGTTCGTAATCGCACTTGTAATTACATCGGCCCAGTCTGAAAGCGTTGCCGCTTCACTTATGTCGCTCGACAAACCATGCCCTGGTAGATCAATTACTAGTGCATTCTTGGCGTTTACCAGCTCGCTTGATTCACCCACGTTATGCAGAACCAACTTTGTCGCAGTTAAATCACCGCTCCATTGAATAACGCCGTTAAATTGCGTGGTTTCGACCGAGACAAAACCACGATCAGTATCTGCGTTAAAGGATTCATAACTTGGGCCTGGGTGTTTCTTTAAGAAATCTCCAAATAAATCTTCCAGCGCCACCGGATTTTCAGCACTTCCAGTGCTCCAGCCAGCTGGTAGTTCAGGTAAGCGATCAATATGAATAAGAAGTGGGTCACCTTGGTAGGTAGCAATTAATACCGGATTATGTTTTTCAGTAGCGGCTGGAATATCACTTGGTGCAGATAACACAGCGCGATAACCATGCTGATAATTATCACCGGAATCAAGCAGTTCTAAAACTTGCGCATTCACGCGCGCAACATCATCGTGGGCATTGCGCATGCGAGTTGTTTCATCGGTTTTAAACCACGGAAAAAACCAACTCTGTTCAAGAATTCGCGACCAAACCCAAGTTAAATGTTCGCCATATCCGGTTGGTTTAAATGAAGGCAGATAACCACTTGCATAAAGAGCCATTTCGGCATCTGTCCAGATCGGATAACCACCACAAGCAAGCGCCGTAAAGCGACCTGGGTTACGAACATGTGCATTCATTGCAATTGCGCCACCAGAATGGAAGCCGTACATGCCAACTTCTTCAACGCCTAGAACATCTAAGAATTCAATTAAGCCATCGCCAAAATCATTTATGTCGGGTGAAGTAATTCGAAGCGGTTCAGATTGGCCATAACCAGGGGAGTCAGGCGCAATACAAGTAAAAGATGCTCCCCATTTCAGCATTAACTTTTCATACTCGGCAGAAGATCTTGGGCTCTGATGAACCATGATCAGAGTCGGACCACTTCCGTACTTTCGATAGTGAACGCGGCGGCCATTCACATCGAGATAGTGACGGGTGATATTCATGTGCCTAGCGTCGCGCGTGAAGCCAGATGCGTCAATGGTTAAGTTTCACCCAATAGAACTTGCTGGTGATTCATTCGATTAAGAAAATACTGTGTGCGCCCGAAGGGATTCGAACCCCTAACCTTCTGATCCGTAGGGAGTATAGAGACGCAAGCTTTGCTTGCTCTTTCTACACACCCCGTAGCGACCTCGCTTACGCTCAATCACTAGGTCAGATGCTCTATCCGTGGTCCTGTTTAAACAAATATTACCTGATAACAATGACAAAATGAATCTTATTCGTAATGATTATCTATGCCTAAAATTTTCAAGCTTTCATTATTTATTTCGGTATTGCTAGGTTTTTCTCCCTTAAATAGTTTTGCGGCAACTAAACCGATTGACGAAAAGGTAGCGAAAGAGTGCAGAGCTATCAGAATCGATGATGCTTCCTTTTACAAAATAATCAGCCAACCTCTTGGGGCAGAAAAAGATGCTGCCTATGTGTCTATGGGTGAAAAACCCGAATATGTAAACTGTGCGAAGCTAACGCGAAAATCTTGGAATGAAATTAAGGGTGGTTACACGAAAAGCATTACTGACTACAACGCTAAATTGGCAAAAATCGTTAAGGAGCTTGCCAAGAATGCTCCCACTCAGATTACTTGCCAGAAAAATGGCGTAATCAAAAAAATCGAGGCCAAGAATCCAAAATGTCCTCCAGATTTCAAGAAACTCTACTGACTTAGGCTCTCGTGGCACCCCGGGTTGTTAAATCAAGCTGATTTGATGTTAATACTAGGTATATAGATATTTTGACTAAATCAACTAGCCTTAACTTATGAAACTCACCGGCAAAACACTGGAACTAAGGAGATTCGCGTGAGGCGTAGAATCACAACCTTTTTTATCCTGCTTGCTATAACTTCTACATCTTTGAGTGAAGCAAAAGCGGAAGTAAAAACATTCCCTTGCACTGGGGGAACCTACTCTGTAGAAATGCCAGCGGCCGTGCTAACTAAGAGTAATGGCTGCACAGGAGGATTGACTTTAGACCCATCTGTTAAAAGTATCGGTGTTGATGCATTTAGGTATTCGGAAATCACTTCAATTTCGATACCAAACTCCGTTACCAGTATTGGTGATTCCGCCTTTAGCTCGAGCTCCCTTTCTTCAGTTGTTATTCCCAATTCTGTTGTGACTCTCGGATATTCGGTTTTTGCGGATACTCAAATTGAATCTGTGATTATTTCAAGTGCACTTTCTAAAATCGAAGCAGGTACTTTTGCCGGTGCAAAGAAACTTACCAATGTAAAGATTCCTGTCGGAATTATTCTAATTGAAGATGCTGCTTTCTGGAGGACAGCCTTGACATCAATCGTAATTCCTCCCACTGTAAAAAAAATTGGGCAGGTAGCATTTACGGGGACAAAACTTACCCAGGTTGATATTCCAGATTCTACGCAGTTTTATTCCAATACGTTTTCAGAAAATTCAGAATTGAAGTCAATTATTTACTGTGGAATAGTTCTTGCTGCTGGAGGCAGCGGACTTCCAACCACTCCAACGTGTCCGCCGGATAGAAAAGCTAAGCTTGATGCCGCAGTAAAGGCTGCAGCAGATAAGGCTGCGGCAGATAAGGCTGCGGCAGATAAGGCAGTTACTGAGGCAGCTACTCGGGCAGCACAAGACGCAAAGAAGCTAACAATTACTTGTACTAAAGGGAAAGTAAAAAAGAAAGTGACAGGCGAGATACCGAAGTGCCCCAAAGGTTACAAGAATCTTCAAGATGTGTATCTGACATTTCAAGCCTTTTCAAACTGCAAGCTTTACAAGAAAGATTCTTATCTCGGGGGTGTGACGCTCGAAGATAGCGGCAAGACGCTTACTTTTTCAGGTGTAGGTAAATACACTTCTGTCGCAAATGCGGCCAATTTCTCAGATTTTGATTGTGCGCTAGCCGTGCTAAAAGTCCCTGCTTATGTTAAAACTCAAATAGATATAACTAGAGCATTAGATGGAATGCAAAAAGCTACTTGGGGAAAAATCTCTGCTTTCTGGACATATCATCCAGACAATGGAGTTAATATCTCTTTCAATTCAAAATAGTTGAAAAGATCTCTGATCAGACGGTACCCAGAGTTGTTGAATCAAGCGCATTAAATATTAATACTCGGCATATAGATATTTTGACTAATTCAACTAGCCTTAGCTTATGAAGTTTATTTCTAGATTCATAACTCTTGCTCTATTTGTCACGGCTTCTTTTGTTAATTTGCCTGCTCAAGGCGCAGTCAAGGTTGCAGATTGTTTTGCAGTTAAGAAAGCAGGTTTTGAGCGCGCTATTTTCGGGGACAAAACCTATGTGGTGGAATTCTATAGCTTGTGCAGTATGTCTTCTATAACTGAAGTAGATAAGTTTAGTAACACTAATCTGACCTTCACAGCCTCGGGACCCCAGAAAATAACTAGTTCTCAAACAATATACAATTTCAATAACAATAAAACATTTACTTTTAAACTTGGAAATGCAGAAAGTGGTGAGTACCAAATTAAACTTGATTTGGCCGCACGAAGTGATGGATCAAAGAGAACAATTCTTTTGCCTAGCCTAATACTTGAAGATCCTATTAATTGTATTAAAGAAGTGACAACGAACACGGAAGTTGGATCGTTAGAAGAAACAAAAATTTATGTCGTATTAAGGAATAATTGCTTTGACATACCCAGTAGAGATTTTTACTACTCAGACATTGAAATATCTTTACAGATAGGTGCACAACCTGTTACCGAAAGGCAAAAGATTGAATCTTTGTCTGGCATTAGATCAGTTTATGAATTTGCTTTTCCCAAACTCAAACCCGGTACTTATTACCCAAAATTGATTATTGATGGATATCCGAGTGGCAAATCAATCCAGCTAATGAGTATTGTTATTAGCCCTAAACCAACCCCTGTAGCCTCACCAAATACGCCAGAAGCCTCACCAACTACGCCAGAAACTACGGTTTCTACCCCAGCATCTACCCAAATAAAGCTTCAATTGTGTTCTTATTCAAAGAATATTGGGGAATATTGCGATCAAGCTCCAAAATGGTATTTTGAATTTTGTACAGTTTTTGAATCTGGCCAATTACAACAAAAGGTTGGGTCGAAATGGATTGCTCTAAAGAATTTCAAAGGTAATCTAAAATCGAAATCCTGCGAAAAATCAAATCCAAACTTTTTTACTGTGTCTGGGATAAGTGGGTCGATACAGGAAACCTTACAATTTCGTATGTCTTTAAAGGCTACGAGCAAGTACAAGGCTACTCTTTACTACTTTAGCGTTAAGCCTAAATTTTCTAACTAGCAGATCCTTCAAATTCTTCAGTTAACCGCATTAGCTCTTTAATTGATGTAACTTCAAAAGTAGTTTTACTCCAAGCTTCAGTCCAGCCGTCAAACTTTTTACCGCCCAATTTGTTAGCAGTTTTTACTTTTGTGGCTTTAAGGTACTTCAAAAGCTGACGCTCGATTAATTTCGCTTTAGCACCCTTGATGGGTCCAATTATGTCTATTTGAACCCAGCCCTTTTGGCGATGCTTTGCCAATCTGGACTTAGGGCTGTTAGTAATCCCTATTTGGAGCATTTTCCAACCAGTGTGTTTAATCAAATATACATATGCATCCTTCTCAGGATTGAATCCATTTATCTCACAACCAGGACAACCGCTACCGTTATTGTTTGTACTAGTTCGAGTGTTGAGCGTCGCCATCCAAGTATGACCTTCAGAACACTTCCATTTAACACTCTTTCCTGAGCCACGTGTCACTTTTTTTGGATCCCAGCCAACTGCTTGTTTTGCGAGTTCTGGATCAGTTGTTTGTAAGTCATTAAATCCAGGTAGACATTGCCTTCCTGAGCAAAATTGACATCCATCGCCTCGTCTTCGATTTTCAATCAATGACTCAAATAGGTGCCCTTTACTACACTTCCAAGTCATTTTTTTCTTGTAGCTAATTCCGACGGAAGCTGGATTCCACCCGTACGCTTCCTTAGCAAGTATTGGATAAATAGTTTTTAAGTCATTGAAGCCTCTTAATATTTTATGGCCAGAACAAGTTGGGCATCCTGTTTGAAAATTTGATCTGCTAACTATCGAGACATTCCATTTATGGCCCTTTGCGCATATCCAATCTTTCTTAACGCCAGATCCCGCAGTGGCTGTTCTTGGATCCCATCCATCTGCCTCTTTAGCAATCTTGGGATGTGTGGTCTTTAAATCGTTGAATCCAATCAATATTTTTTTGCCAGAACAAATAGGGCACCCACGCCCTGTGCTTCTATCAGCAACCCGTGCTTCCCATATATGCCCGAACTTACATTTCCATTTCACTCTAGTATGACTCGAAACCTTTAATAAAGTCGGGTCGGAATCCACTAGCTCCTTTGCCAATTTCGGATTTAGTGTTTTAAGATCATTTTCTCCCTTAATAGCAAATCTACCTGAGCAGTATGGACATCCTGATTTAGTTCTTTGATAAACCATCGCTTCCCAAATGTGGCCTCTCTTGCATTTCCATCTCATAGAAAGATGCATTCCAGAAGTTACTTTTTCTGGATTCCACTTGTAAGCCTCTTTGGCCAACTCAGGATGAGTTACAGAAAGCGGAAGCTTTTCTTTCTTACTAGGCACAACATAAGGATATTGCGCACGACTGACGTCGTGAAGGGTTTTGCATCCGGTGCGAACAAAGTGAGCCTTTACTTCGGGGCCTCTGTTGTCGACCCCTCAGTTTTACAAAGCGCGACCATAAAGGTCGCCAGTTGATGGAGTACCTGCGGAGACCGCTGGACCGCGCCATCGCGGTCTCCTACAGATACTGGAACTAAGTTCCAATGGGTTCACTCTCTAGTAAAATCCATTCCTTCTCTAGTAAATCCCGAAGGGAACTAATTCCGGCGCTTTTTATTGCTCTGGAGATATACAACTTCGCCGCCGCAGCCCCAGTGCACCTTTCCAAGTGGACTAAAGGCAAAATCGCCACGATCAAGCTCAGAGCCACAGGCTAGACATCGCGCAATGTACCTCTTGTACGGTTTCGCCTTCTCATTCATTCTTCCCGTATCCCAGCAGGAAAACTGAATGAAGTATTTACTTCTTGCTTGAATACCCGCTGGATATTTAACCGATTTTAGAAAGCCGTATTCGTGTAATACGTCCAATGCTGGCCTGATCGAGTTTCGACCCATACCAGCTGCTTTACATATTGTTGTATAACTTGGGAATACAGCATTATTGCTCTTGCCCATATATGAAACTAGAGCGAGTAATACTTTCTGGGCTTGATATTCCTTTGCTTTTCCTAATACCTGATAGGCAGGTACTGGGAAGGGTGTGTAGAGGCTTCCTTTAGGAAGGTGGAAGTCACCATTTTCGTTATGCATTTGTTTTCCTGTTCTTTTGTAGTTGTTTGCTTGATTAGAACCTCCTTTTCTAGCCTCGCAAAACAAATATAAGTGCGGTTTTTGACTCTAAGGTCGCGCCACACCGCAACGATTTTTTTCAAGGGTTACCGTATATACCGCACTCTCCCCCATAGTTTTTAATCTTTAGGAGATTGATTTGAGCAACAAAACACCCGCATCATCAATTTCGCTATCTAGAACCGACGTATAAACCTTTAAAGTCATCATCGGATCAGAGTGCCCTAATAGGCGCTGCGCAGTTGTTACGTGAATGCCCTGGGTCTTTAGTAAGTACGCATAGGTTCTGCGAAAACTATGGATGGTGACACCGTGAGTATTTGCGCACTTCTGCATTGGTTTATAGCTAACCGGTAATGGGCTGAAGTGTCCTAAGTAAGGAACTTTTCTAATACTGCTTTTGGATTTACAAGGCCCGTAAACAGATTTAGACACATAAACAAAACCATCTCTAATATCTGACTCAGTTATTGCAACAGCTTCACTCCATCGAAGCCCGTGAAGGGCGAGGAATCTTATTTGCTCGTCATACCTTCCCCACGAACGTGAATTAACTTCGTCCCAAGTTAGAAACTTCTTCTCCGATAATTGAATTTGCGGAGTCTTCAAACCAGTTGAGGGGTTAGCTTTGGTATGCCCGTAAAGATTTGCTTCTCGATAAATAGTTTTAATAAGCATCAAGCAGTGTCTGGAGGTCTGTGGTGGCAGTGCAAGTAAGCACTGCTGAAGTTCTACTGGTTTAACTAGATCTAATTCGTATGAGCCCATTACATCTTTTAGATAGCGGCCATACTGGTGCTTGTAGTTCTGAAGTGTTTTTGGTCGGACATTTAGAACAGTCCAGAGAGTTTCAACCCATTCGTTAACTAACATAATTTCCTCCTAGTTGGAGGACCTACTGATAAAGCATCAGGCAGTTCTGCCTAATAGATGGTTTCGAGTCGAATTCCCGTTCAAATACTGTGTGCGCCCGAAGGGATTCGAACCCCTAACCTTCTGATCCGTAGTCAGATGCTCTATCCGTTGAGCTACGGGCGCTTAGCGAAGTCGCAATGATACCTGCTTTTTACAGACCACCCAAACGCAGTAATTCTTCGCGAGAAACTGCCTTAATTCTTGGTTTTCCGTGAGGTTCACCTGCTGCAATTTCAGCTGCATTAATTGATTCCCAATGGCTCTGTGAAATAACTTTATTTGTTGTAATTAATGAAGTTAGTTCCACAGTTGGCTTTGGTTCGGCCATATCGGCTACTAATAAATTCATGACATCTGCAGCATCTGATTTATTAGTTCCAATCACACCAGAAGGTCCGCGTTTTGCCCAGCCAACTACATAGAGATTTTCAGCAACTCGGCCATCGGTATTTAATACCTTACCTTTTTCATAAGGAATTCCAGTGAGAGTTTCTGCTTCATAACCAATCGCAGTAATTACTAAGCCACACTTAATAACTTTTTCTTCGCCGGCGCTTGTAGTAAATACAACTTCTTCAACTTTTCCATTTCCCCTAAATTCCTTCGGTGTGCAGAGGAACTGAAATTCCATAGTGCGGGCATGTTTTCCTTGTTCTAGCTCAGAAATAATGCGCATGGCTTCTAAGTTGCTGCGAACATCTTTTTCTGGTTCTGCTCCTGCGCGCTCAAGAGCTGCGGCGATATCTGCAGGCTGCATTAAAACATTGGTGTGTTCTAGCTTTGGTAAATCTCGAAGCTCAGGCGATGTAAAGGCTGCATGTTCAGGGCCGCGACGAGCACTAATTACAACTTTACGAATATTTGAATTACGAAGAGCTTCGATTGCGTGGGTTGCGGTATCGGTTTCATCTAGTTCGCTTGGTTCAAGTGCCAACATTCGTGCAACATCCATGGCAACGTTTCCTGCACCAATTACAACTGCGGTATCGCAATCTAGATTAGGTTCGTGGTTAGCAAAATCTGGGTGTCCGTTATACCAAGGCACAAATTCAGCAGCTGAAATTGAGCCAGGTAGTTCTTCACCTGGAATACCAAGTTTTTTGCCAATCGCAGAACCTGTAGCAATAACAACAGCGTCATACTTTGCTTTGAGCGCATCAAGAGAAACATCTGTGCCTAATTCGACGTTTCCATAGAGGCTAAAACCTTCGCTGGTTGCGATTTTCTCGAATACTTTGGCGACGGTCTTAATCTTTGGGTGATCAGGTGCCACACCGCTGCGAACTAAGCCCCAAGGCGTTGGTAGGCGCTCAATCATGTCGATCGAGAACTTAAGTTCATCGGTTTGCAGATTCTGCAGGGCCTGCGCAGCAAAGTAGCCAGCCGGACCAGCTCCAACGATTGCTACTTTGTATTGAGGCATGACAGCAGTCTAATAAACATTCTCGCTACTCACCAATAAATTCCATTATTGCTGGCTAATTAACTGGAATCTCAAAGTTCACAACCTTCTTGAAAATAGAGATTTCCGCACCCTTTGAATTGCGGATTGCACCAGTTAATGTGAACTCAAAGCACGCAGTCCCAACTGTTACATCATCGCTTGTGACCTTTTGTCGAATATCTAAAATGCACTCCTTACTTCCGGCAGCGATGGAATCAAACTCGCAAATCATTTCTCCAATTCGATCTGCAATCTTTAGATTCACGACCGGACACGACAATTGATTTGAAATTCTGGCGCTGAATCTAACTTCATCGCCATCGTGCAAGCCTGGTGTGATCGGACCAAGAATCTTTTCTAGTTCTTCGGTAGTGAAAAGTGAATCGCCACTTGTTGTTCCACCTGCTGGGCCGACCTCTTTTCTTTCCTTGATGTTAAAAATATTCATATCGACTTCCGGAACTGTAGGCGCACTTGTAAGTTGCGCTTCAATTTCTTGATTTCTACCTGGCCTGATATATCTAGGTACTACAGTGAATTCAATATCGGTTGTGGTTTGATTTGCGCTAATAACACTATCAATCGGTTGAAATTCATTCTTAGAATACGTTGCAAAGACAATTTCTTGATATGCGTTTCGTTCATAAAGTACGCCAATATCTCCATCTGCTAGCTCACAAGCCGTCGAATATGCAGAACTGTCAGCTTCGATACAGATACCTGAGGACCATGTTTTACCGCTATCTGTCGATCGCTTTATAACTGTATTTCTACGTAAATCCGAGTCATGGTTATGAGTACAAATGACATCACCATTTGATAAAACAGTAAGGGATCCGTTATCACTTGGATCAGGTAACGCGAGATCTGGCTCAAGAACGGTAAGTGAAACTCCACCGTCGATTGATCTGCCTGAAATTCGGTGAGGGGTTGCTCGCGAATGAATAAGAATTGTTCCGTCATTTAGTCCTGCAATAGCGGTTTCATTTCCGCCCTTAATCATGGCCCCTAAGTTCCAGTTTTCGCCATGATCATCGCTGTATCCGATAGCTGACAAAAGCTCTGATTTGTTGCGTAAAACAAAGGTTTGCAGCAACCTGCCTGCAAATTCTCCACTGGAGATTCTTCCGCCCATCCCTGATGTTGCAAAAATTCCAAGTGTGCTCTCATCTTTTAATTGATCTGTAATTACATCATGACGCCATGTAATTCCGTCATCATCAGAAAAAGATCTAGCAATATGAGCAATTAAAGGATCGTTTAAATCAGTGCCCGAATTACTTTCAAAAAAACCGGCAATGCGCGTCCATTGATATAAAACAATTATGCGGCCGTATTTTCCATAACTAGGATCGATAACAATGCTGGCATCTCCAAAGCCAGAAATACCCTCGTGTTTACGAAATATTTCTTGCTCTGACCAAGAAGCGCCGTTGTCATCTGAAGTTCGAATTACCAGATCTACCGGACCAGGCAGATCATCAAAATCTGCCCGCGCATCATAAATTGAGATAATCCGACCAGAGGTAGTAACTGCCATAGCGGGGATTCGGTATTGCCTATATCCACCAACACCACGAACAGCTAAAACCTGTTGGTTCATTATTTAACTTTTAGTCCCGCATTCTTTAGGAATGGAATGACTGCAGCTACCTCGTCCGAGTTAAGGGCAATCTGAGGTGGTGCCATACGGGCATCTTCGATGATTCCAAGATGCTTAAGTGAAGCTTTGAAAGCTCCAAGTGCTGATGCGCCGAAGCTCATACGTGACAAATTGCCAACATAAATTAAGTTAAACATTTCAGTCAGGCGCTCTTGTTCTGCCCGCGCAGCTTTGTAATCACCAGCAGCTACCAGGTCGAAGATTTTTACGTAGCCAGCTGGATCAACATTTCCAACACCTGGAACCACGCCATGTGCACCAGCCATCAAAGCTGAATCAACAGTTAGTTCAGAGCCAGTAAGAACTACAAATTCATTTAGTCCCATTTGCTGAGCTCCAAGTACAACCGCTCTGATTCCAGCATCAATGCCGGAAGAGTCCTTAAGTCCTTGAATAACACCCTCTTTAGCAAGTTTTAGCACTGTAGCAGTTTCAAGTTTTACGCCATTTACCGCAACAGGGATGTCGTACGCGTATAGAGGAACATCGCCACACTCTTTTTTGACTAATCTGAAATGCAGTGCAATTTCCTCTGGGTGGGTACGAGCATAAAACGGCGCAGTTATAACAATTCCGTCAATGCCAGCTGCTACTGCTGCACGTACATGCTCGTTAACACGAAGTGTTGTCATATCAATCGCTCCAGCAACAACTGGTACGCGTCCTGCAGTTTCATCAATTGCAATACGAATTACATCTGCACGTCGCTTGTCGGTTAGATAAGCAACTTCGCTGGTTGAACCAAGAACAAAGAGACCATGGACGCCACCGTCGATCAGGTGGTTGACCAAGCGGCGCAATGACTTTTCGTCAACTTCGTAATCAGCAGTGAAAGGCGTACAAACTGGAGGTACTACGCCTCTTAGAAGTTTTGAATTGGTCGCCATCATTTTGCTCCTTTATTTAAGTGACAGGCGACCTGGTGATCACCTTTTGAGATGTTTGAGATTTTCAAAACTGGTCGTTCGGTTCGACAGATATCCATAACTGCTGGGCAGCGCGTTGAGAAAGCACATCCGCTTGGCATATCGATTGGGCTTGGAACTTCGCCTTGTAATACAACTCGTTGCTCTTTAGCAGTTGGATTCATACTTGGAACCGCAGATAACAATGCAATCGTGTAAGGATGCTCTGCTGCTTCAGGCAGTGAATCAGCCGGAAGAATTTCAACTACGTTACCTAGATACATAACTGCAACGCGATGTCCTACATAGCGCGCGACGGCCACATCGTGAGTCACGAAAATAAACGATAAGCCAGTCTCTTTTTGAATCTTCAAAAGTAGGTTAACGATTTGAGCCTGAATAGAAACATCAAGGGCTGAAACGATTTCATCAGCAATGATTAGCTCGGGTTTTGTCGCTAAACAGCGCGCAATTGCTAAGCGCTGGCGCTGGCCACCTGAGAACTCATGCGGGTAGCGCTGCAGATATTCAGGACGAATGTTAACCATTTCGCAGGCTTCGAGAATTCGTGCAGTTCGTTCCGCTTCATCTTTGACACCGTGAACACGAAGAACTTCATCCATCGCAGCACCGACACGTTGGCGTGGGTTAAATGAAGTGTATGGGTCTTGGAAAATCATTTGAACTTTTTTGCGGAAGCGCATTTGATCTACTCCGCGCAAACTTGTTACATCTTGAAGTCCCTGTCCAAAGTCAAACGAAAGGTCTCCATCTGTCGGCTTATCCAATAATGCCAACATGCGTCCGAGAGTTGTCTTTCCACATCCCGATTCACCAATGACTGCAATTGTTTCACCACGGAAAACTTCAAGATCAACGCCATCAAGTGCTTTTACGTAACCTTTGGTACGTCTTAGAATTCCACCTAGAACAGGAAAGTGCTTCTTGATTTGCCCGACTTTGTATAGAGGTGTGCGAGTGCTATTCATTTCAAGCACCTCCAGTCAGAACAGGTAGTTTTCCATTTGAGTCCAAGCGTATGCAGCGGACGTCATGACCCGGATTAACTTGTGTCATCTCAATTGTTTTCTCTCTGCATGCAGCAATTGCGTAAGGGCAGCGACCTGCAAACTCGCAACCAACTGTTACTTCCGCAGGTGATGGTGTTTGTCCATCAACGGTTTGTAATTCAACTTTCTTATCAGCATCTAAATTTGGAACGCTTGCCATCAACGCTTTTGTGTATGGGTGTCTTGGATCTCGAAGAACTTGGTCAACTGCGCCGTATTCAACTACTCGACCTAGGTACATAACAGCCACATGGTCTGCGACTTCGGATACCAGCGCCATGTTGTGGGTGATTAGAATAAAAGTTTTACCCGCACTCTTTTGCAGATCTTTTAGCAAAGTCATAATCTGCGCTTGAATTGTTACATCCAGAGCTGTGGTTGGCTCATCGGCAATAACTAAATCTGGTTCGCAGATAGTGGCAATTGCGATCATCACGCGTTGCCGCATACCCCCCGAAAACTCATGCGGGTAAGCCTCATAGCGACGTTCTGGATCAGGAATGCCAAGCTTTCGAAATAGCTCAATCACTCGAGTGCGAGCTTCGTCCTTAGAGATAGGAAAGTGCTGCAAAAGACTTTCGGCTACTTGACGCCCAACTTTGTGGGCTGGATTTAGAGAAGAGAGCGTGTCCTGAAAAATCATGCCTATTTTCGCACCACGGATGTCGCGCATTTGTTTTCCGAATTTTTCCAGCTTATTTAGTTCTACAACTTTATCTCCTTGGGAAAAGAGAATGTCGCCACTGCTAACTTCTCCGTTATCCGGCAGAAGTTGCACGATTGCCTGCGCAGTTACAGATTTTCCGCAGCCAGATTCGCCAACTACACAAAGGAATGAGCCTCGTGGAATGCTGAGCGAAACATCACGCAAAATATGCAAGGTGTCATCTTCGACCTTGAATTTAACATTCACGCTCTTGAGATCTAGAATTAAATCTTTCTTAGTCGATTGGCTCATTTTTTGTTCCCCAAACGACCAACTAACGCAACTTTCCACTTACTTTTTGCAATTAAAGATTTATGGCGTGGATCTAAAACATCACGTAGTCCATCGCCAACAAAGTTAACGCCTAGAACAAAGATAGCGATCGACATTGCTGGAAATACCCATAGCCACCAATATTCATCTACGACCACAGGATTTTGTGCGGCCGTTAGCAAGTTACCCCAAGTTGGCGTAGTCACGGGAACGCCGAGTCCTAAGAATGATAATCCCGCTTCTGCGATAATGAAGATTGCAATATTGATCGTGAATGCAACAACAATTGGGCTCATTGTGTTTGGCAAGATATGTCTAAAGATAATTCGAGGTTTTGAGAAACCAAAAGCGCGATCTGCTTCAACGAAAGCTTCTTCGCGAAGTGAGAAGAATTCACCTCGAACCAATCGGAAAGTTGTCATCCACCCAGTTAACGCAAAGACAATGATTACGTTGTTTATTCCTTGGCCTAAGAGTGAAACAAAAATAAGCACTAAAATCAGCTGCGGAAAGGTCATTACCAGCTCTGAAACCCGCATTACTACTGAATCTATTTTGCCGCCTAAATATCCAGCGGTCGCACCCAATACGGTTCCGATTAAATTTGCAAGAAATGAAGCTATCACGCCGACATAAATTGATTGTCTTCCACCCGATAGAACGCGACTTAACATATCTCGGCCTAATTGATCGGTACCCATCAAGTGATCCAAGCTAGGTCCGAGGCGTCCATTAATCGGATCAATGTATTCTGGTTCTACACCGGAAATTTGAACTGCGAATACTGCGCAAAGAATCATTATAGAAATAATGGTCAAACCAATTACAGCAGAAGGATTGTGCAATAGATTTCTTATAAAAATCTTCGCAGTTGATTGCCGCTCTTGTTTCTTTTTTTGCATCAGTTACCGCCCCCTAATCTAACTCGAGGATCCAGTATTGATTTAACAATATCTACCAAGAAACTAGCGACTAAAATCACCATCGCGATCAGCATACTTACAACCATTATCACGGGATAGTCAGATGCAGTAACTGCTGCAATGATCGTAGTTCCGATTCCGGGCCATTGAAAGACAGTCTCAACGAGAATTGATCCACCAACAAGCAGTGGAAGTCTAAAGGCCAAAAGCACCATTACTGGTCCAAGTGAATTTCTAAAAACATGACTGTAAAGAACGCGCCATTCGGGTACCCCTTTACTGCGCGCAGTTTTTACAAAATCTCGATTTAAAGTATCAAGGACTGAATTTCGGGTATACCGAATAAGAACCGCGAGCATTGCAATAGTTAAAGTTGCTACAGGTAAAATGTAATTAGGAAATCGATCCCAAAATGTGATTTGGCCAGGTGCTACCCGGTTTCCGCTAGGAAGCCATGAAACTCGGTATGCAAATACGTTCAGCAGGGCTAGCCCGATAAAGAAATCCGGTATTGCAATTCCAACTACTCCGAGTATGCGAGATAACTTGTCGGCAAATCCACCTTTTTTAGCTCCAGCGAATAAACCAAGAGTTAAGGCCAAAATAGTGGACAAAATTAAGGCAGAGAGCACCAATTCAAGAGTTGCTGGCATACGTAGTGCCAGAATTTCAGAGATCTGTTGGCCACTTTGCAGGCTATATCCAAAATCACCAGTTGCTATGTTTTTCAGCCAAGTGAAATACTGTAAAACGATGTGATCATTTAAGCCGAGCTCTTCTCGAAGTTGAGCCAGGTTTGCTGAATCGGACGCCATGTCAGGCGGAATCATCGCAAGAATTGGATCAATCGGAGAAAGGCGCGATGCGAAAAAAATCAACGCGCTGATCGTGAACGCCATAGGCACCAAAATCGCTATTCGCCGAACTATAAACGAAACCAAGAAACTACCATCCCTAAAAAATCATAAATCAAATGAAAATAAGTGGCGGTACTGACCAAAGATGCCCTCACATCTTGGCCAGTACCGCCTTTACTTAATTAGTTAGCAGACCAAGAAGCTATGTTGTTTTGGTAAACATAGAGTGGGTTGCCCCACTTAGTTGGTGTACCACTGATGTTCTTTGAGATAAATACAACCTGCTTCAATAAATGAATTGGCAGTTTGTACAATTTCTCTTGCTCAAGTTTCTGCAAATCTGTCAAGATCTTGCCAGTATCGCGCAGAGTTGTTGCTTGAAGCAATTTTGAGCTTAGCGCTGCAAATTCAGGTTGAGCACCAATGGACTTTCCAAATGTTGCCATGTTGCTGTACTCCCCGAACCACTCACTGACGTTGAATGCACTAAGACCCTTAAGAGCAAGCTCGTAATTACGATTTGTCCAAAGTTCTGTAGTTGCATCTCCAGTCCATGGAAGGAATTCAACCTTCATTCCAATTTCTGTAAGTTGTTGAGCTACCGCACTCAAGAGAATCATTACTGCAGGTTGAGACTGATTGTATGTGCGTAGGCGAATTGTCTTTGAGAAGTCGAAGTTGGCTTCCTTTAGAAGAGCAGTCGCTTTTGTCTTGTCATACTTGTACTTCGGAATTGAAGCTAGGTGATGAGGCATACCTGAAGCAACACCACTGTTAATTACCTTGCCCTGCTGGCCATAGATCGCTGGAACTAATTTATTCCAGTCGATTGCGTACTTAAGCGCTTCACGAGCTTTTACGTTACTGAATGGGCCAGTTGGGTTGATTACCAAATAACGGTAGAAGAGCACATCTAGTGGAGCTGATTTAAAGGTGCTGACTGAACTCATTGCGCGGATTTGGTCAGGATCGTTAGTTGTGAAGTAATCCAACTTTCCTGACTTTGCATCTGCTACAAGGTTTGAAGAAACAACTATGTTAATTTCTTTAATAATTGGCTTTGCACCTTCGTACTTGTCATTTGGTACAAGTGTGATGAAGTTGCCTTGGCTAAATGTTCCTACCTTGTAAGGACCAAGTACAACTGGATTCCGCCAGAAGTTATTTGTATCTAACTTTAAAATATCTTCATCAGCTAAAACGTGCTTAGGCATGATCATGAACTGTGCAAGAACGGGAATCATGACGTTAATTGGTGACTTAAGTGAAATGATGATGTCATTTCCCTTAGTTGTAATTCCGCTCATGGTTGTTTTATTGGTGGCATTTACTGCTTCACTGCCAACAATTTCCTTAAATGCGTTGACAAAAATCGCATTTGACTTAGAAACGCGAAGCAATGAGTTGATAGACCAGACAACATCGTCAACAGTTAAATCTTTTCCATCAGACCATTTGATGCCTGACTTAAGTGTCAAAGTAAGTGTCTTACCGTCTTTGCTGAACTTGTAACCTGAAGCTAAGTCAGGTTTTACAGAAACTAAATTGGCATCTGCCTTAAACAAGGCACGGAACATTGCATGGTGAGAAATTGATCCGGATGCGAACCAAGGGGTAGAAATAGTGTTAACGCCACCGCCGCCGGCAGTTACTTCTGCCACGGTGATCGAATTATTTGTTGCTGCTTGTGTTGGCGCGGCAAGCACTGACACTGCAAGTGCAGCTGCTAAACCTATGGCGCCAAATGATTTATGAAACTTTCTCACAAAAACCCTCCCACTTTAAAACACTCCAGGGGCGTCCTGAGGTGTTAGATCTTTTCTGGGATCCATCCAACGGCAAGGTTCTTGCTGCTAAAGACATCCCATGTTTGTGTTGACTCAAATCTATCTTTCCTTTAAATTAAGGTCAAGGATATCGAGATAACGATTAGGTTACTTTCAAAGGGCGATTTATCAGAGAAAAATAGCTCTTTAACCAATGAAAGGTGGGATGACTTTGCCAGATAAGCGCACCGGGGAAGCACCGATAAAGATAAAGGAATCCCGCACAGATGGGGCGGTTCGCGCACTTCGTGAATGGATCTTTGCTCACGGCCTCAAGTCAGGCGACTTACTCCCGTCAGAATCGCAATTGTGTGCAGAGTTAAAAGTTGGGCGAAATTCACTGCGTGAAGCTGTGCGAACTTTGCGTGCAACTGGCGTGCTCGAAGTTAAGCAAGGTGCGGGCACGTATGTCGGAGTTCTTTCACTAAAATCTATGTCTGATGAATTAATTTTCCATAGTCGCTTAACTATTGATGACCATGGCACATACCTACGATATTTAAGTGAGGTACGCGAGTCACTAGAGCAAGGTTTACTCACAAATTTAGTTACCGAAGGTTTAAAACCTGACCTAGAAGCGCTAGAAAGAATCTTGGCGAAGATGGACGAAGAGGCGAAGTCCGGATTTGTTACTTCTGCAACGGACCGAGAATTCCATGAGGAACTTCTGGCGCCCTTGAAAAACCCACTATCGATTTTGCTACTTGAAGTCTTTTGGCGAATCTTCGATGAACTATTAGATACAAAGTACGACCCAGCGGCAGCGAGCAAAACTGCAGATCGTCACCATGCAATTTTATTAGCGATTAAAGCTTCAGACCCAAGAGGGGCGCGCATTGCTCTGCACAGCCACTTCGATGGACTTAGAAATCGAATTGGTGGCAGAGACTTTAAGATTGACTAATTTTATGCTTAGTTCTTTATTGCTTTAACAAATCGTTTCGTGCTCAGCCACGGATCAGTAATTGCAGAACCAACACACACCGACCAAGCTCCTGCATCAAATGCTTGGCTTACTAGCTCGGGTGAGTTATATCTACCCTCTGCTATTACCGGCACCGCGCAATGATTAGAGCACGATTTAACTAAATCAATATCTGGAAATTCTGGCACTGGCCCATTTGTGTAACCTGAAAGCGTTGTAAGTACCGCTATCGCTCCACTCTTTTCGGCGGCAATTGCCGAATTAAGATCATCAATATCTGCAAGTATTTGAGCGCCTACAGCCTTAGCTTGCGCAACAAAATCATTTCCGAAGGTGCCATCAACTCTTTTACGCAGAGTTGCATCAACTGCAATTAAATCCGCCCCTGCTTCCATGAGTTGATATACATGTTCTAACAAAGGCGTGATCACAATAGGGGTGATCTCGCTCTTTAATTTAATGAGACCGATTATTGGAATTGAAACTGCTTTTTTTATTTCTGCAATATCTCGTAAGCCTTCGGTTCTGATTGCAGCAGCTCCACCGGCTTCAGCCGCTTCTGCCATGTAAGACATCAAACCGCGGTTCGCTAACGGGCTACCGGGTGCAGCTTGGCAAGAGACAATCAATCCTTTGCGCAATCGATCTAATGCTGCACCAGTCAAGTCTTGGCTCCTTTTTTCGACGTAGTTACATTTTCGCGCATACTAGGCGTTACCTTGAGTTTATACACTTAATGATTTAATAAAAGTCGACTCTCTAGCTCAAGAATCGAATCCCAAATAGCAGCTGAAATTACTATTCCGTCTGCATTTTTAGCTCTCTCTTGATCTTCAACTTCACCGGGCAAGAGAATTGGTTTATTAGGATCTGCTGGTGGTGCATTTTTAATTACACCAGTAGCTTGATTTACATCCTGCAAGAATTGATCTGTGCCAAAAAAGAATTCTGGGTCCATTGCGATCAATATTGTGCCATTACCGTTGCCGTAGGAATCACTCATTGAAGGATGAGCTCCCGAGAGTGCGCCGCCAAGAAGTTCAATTAGAAGATTTAGGCAATAACCTTTGTGGCCGCCGAAAGGTAAAATTGCGCCTCCCGCGTAGAAATCTGCTGGGTCTGTTGTAGGACTGCCATCTGCTTTAACTATTTGTCCTTCCGGAACTTTAAGACCATTTACATTAGCTGCTCGAATCTTGCCTTCTGCCGAACTAGCTGTAGCAAAGTCAATAACAATGTTCTCGCCTTCGGCAGGAATTCCGGCAGCGAAGGGATTAGTTCCAAATAGTCTTGTTTTTCCGCCATGCGCTGCCACGTTAGGCCCACCGTTACACCACATGATTGAAACAAGTGACTTTTGAGAGAGCATCTCTACATATTCACCTAAGCGACCAATGTGATTGCATGACTTTATAGAAACTGTCGCTATTCCAAATTTATGTGCATTATCTGCAACTAAATCGACTGCTCGCTTACAAGCAATCTGCCCCCAGCCCCATTGACCATCTAGTGTTACAACGGCGCCACGCTCAGAAATTATCTTAGGTTCTGCGGTAGGAATTACCTGACCTTTTTCAACTGCGTTGGCATATTCAACGAGTCGCAATATTCCATGAGATGAGTGACCAGCGGCTTGAGCATCAACAAGTGATTCAGCAACTGACAGAGCATCGGCTTTCGAAGAGCCCACTAATTCCAAAATTCTTGCAGACTTTTCCAACATAAGCTCATATTTTATTTGCTCTGTCTGCATGAAGGTTTAAATGCCTTTCATCTTTAACGAATATGGGTTTGACGCAATTCTTGAAGATTAACTTAGTGTTAAAAAGAGCGCAATCATTTACAGATTTTTATTGATTCGACGCCTGGGCAATGTTAATCTCAATCATGGCTAGGAGTTTTCGGTGAGTGTGATTCGATTTGGCATTGTTGGTTCTGGTTACATGGGCAAAACCCATGCTGAAGCTGTTCACCGTCTGCCTAACGCTGAATTAGTGGGTATCGCAGGCGGTACTAGAGCACCAGACTTGGCAAAGCAATATGAAGTTGATCTTGAAGATGTCGACGCTCTTTTACGACGTTCTGATATTGATGCAATCGTAATTACAACACCACATCACTTGCACTATGAACAAACTTTGATTGCCTTGCAAGAGAAGAGGCATGTGTTGGTAGAAAAGCCACTCGCAACTTCTGTTGAAGATAGTAGGCAGATGGTCGAAATGGCTGCCGAGAATAAATTGATTCTAGGTGTTGGATACCACCAGCGGTTTCGAGTCAATAATTACACCGCTCGCACGCTAATTAAAGAGGGCGCAATTGGTGATGTAGTGTCAATTCAAGTATCTATGCCAACCTATGCGGGGGCTATGCAAGCCGGTGGCATTGGTAGTGATTACGGTTGGTGGAATAACCCAGCTTCCCTTGGCCACATCATGAATAGCGCACCTCACACTATTGATTTACTGCGATGGTTTATGGATGAAGAAGTTGTGACTGTTTCTTCATTCTCACGAACATTTCTTCCTGGTGTGCAAGTAGAAGACACAACAATGGCAAATATGGAATTTTCAAATGGTGCTATCTGTTCATTATTTTCCAGCAGAGCACTTCCTGCTCCAGCTTTTATCGGTGAGGAATATCGTTTCAGAATTATGGGAACAACCGGACTTATGGATTTAGATCCTTATGGAGATTTAAAGATTTCAGATGAGAACGGTTGGCGCGTTGTTTCTCAGCAGCCTGCAGTTGGTCACCAAGGTGCAAACTCTGCATATAGCGATGTGAGAATGCAGGCTTACTGCGACCAAATATCTTCTTTCATTGATCTAATTGAAGGTAGACCAGGAAATATTGGTGTTGGTAAAGACGGATTGGCCGCGGTGCAAGCTTGTCTTGCGATGTTGGAATCATCGGCTGAAAGAAAATGGATCTCACTTTAGAGCGGAGACGAGGAGATTTGAACTCCTGAAGGCGATTAAACCTTACCTCGTTAGCAGTGAGGCGCACTCGACCGGGCTATGCGACGTCTCCAAGTACGGGGGTAAGTCTACAGGCTGATTCAAGCCACTTTCTACGCTTACTGAATCGAAAACGCCTTGTTACGCTGACCCAATGAGCGAAGAGACAACTAAGAAGCGTCCGCACGATGTGCCAACTCCAGCTGCATTTGCTGAGTTAATGAAGAGCGGGTGGATACCAACTCCGCTGGCAGGTTTAAAACCAACACCACCACTTAAGTTTTGTGTTTCTCGTCGTGAAGCTTTATCAAAAGCATTCCCTGGTGTGCGTTTAGTTATTCCAGCTGGAAATTACAAAGTTCGCAGCAACGATAGTGATTACGCTTACCGTCCGCATACCGCGTTCGCTTATTACACCGGCGTGCAAGGTGTTGAAGCAACAGCTGATGCAGTTTTAGTTATGCAACCAAATGGTTCTAGCCATGACGCACTTCTTTATATCCACCCCCGCAGCACTCGCGATACCGATGCTTTCTTCCGCGATTCTAAGTACGGCGAACTTTGGGTCGGTCGTCGCTTCACTTTAGAAGAAGCAAAAGATCGCTATCAAGTTGAAACTCGCAAAGTAAATGATTTAAAAGATTTATTAGCTGATGGAACTGCCACAATTGCAATTCACGAGCAAGATTCAGCAATCGATAAGCTAGTTGCTAAACATGACCGCGATGCTGAACTACTAACTTTTGTTTCAGAAGCTCGGTTAATCAAAGACCAATACGAAATTAATGAACTGCAGGCAGCTTGTGATGCCAGCGAACTAGGTTTTCAGGAAATTGTGAAAGCAATGCCAGCAGCAGTTGCGCATCATCGCGGTGAACGTGTTCTTGAGGCGGCATTCTTTACTAAAGCTCGCACCGAAGGAAACGACATTGGATACACAACTATTGCTGCAGGTGGTGCTCATGCCTGTGTTCTGCACTGGATTCGTAACGATGGCACTGTAAATAACGGTGAACTAGTACTAGTTGATGCTGGTGTCGAAATGGATTCTTTCTACACCGCTGATATCACACGCACATTGCCGGTAAATGGAAAATTCTCGCCAGCACAACGTGCCCTATATATGTTGGTTTATGAAGCGCAATTGGCTGGTTTTGCCGCAGTAAAACCAGGTGCAACTTTCCGTTCAATTAATATCGCTGCGCAACGAGTATTAGCGCAGGGCTTATTTGATATGGGCGTCTTGCCCTGCTCGGTTGAAGAATCAATGGGCCCAGATATGGGCTTGCATCGTCGCTGGACTTTGCATGGTGTTTCACACATGCTTGGTATGGATGTTCATGATTGCCAACATGCGCGCCAAGAAGCTTATCTCGATGGTGTTTTAGCTGAAGGAATGGTTCTAACTGTTGAGCCAGGACTTTATATTCAACCTGATGACGAACTTTTCCCAGCCGAATATCGCGGAATTGGTATTCGAATTGAGGACGATGTTGTTGTAACTAAAGATGGTTGCCGCAACTTAAGTGATGCGCTACCTCGTCATCCTGATGAAATCGAAGCCTGGATGGCTAAGCACTCGCAATAATTTAAGCGAGGTTTAAACCAAGCCATGCTGCAAGTAGTCCAAAACCTAAAGACACTCCCAAATTAATAAGGGCTTCGTTTTTGCGCTTGAGTTCAAAAGCTAAGT